>JAICKM010000531.1 GCA_025927935.1 Chloroflexia bacterium
ATTTGCCGCGAGGCCCGCGAGATAGCCCGCCCCAGCAGGAACTCGATGGGCGCGATCCAGATCAGGAGACGTGTGGCATAGCGCAACAGCAGCTTGAGATCATCCATCAAGCGACTATAGCATAGCCATTGCGCGGTTGTCAACGCGGGCGCCGGGCGTTTATAATGCTGGATGATCATGGTATAGTGGTAGTGACACGTTTATTGGATCATCGGATTGGTAGCAGCGTATGAAGACAATGCAATGGCCGGTCCGAGCCTCGCTGGGCGGCTGGCGGGCGCGGCTCCGGCTCTGGACCCAGGCGGTCGGCGTCGATCAGTTGGACGCCGCGCTGCGCGGGCTGGCCGTGGGCATCGTGCTGCTGCTCAGCCTGCTGGGCTATAACTACGCCGAGGCCCGCCCGTCGTTCCTGCCGTTCCCCATCGCGCCCGCCGCTGTCGCTACGGCGCTGGTCCTCTACAATGTGGCCGTGGTCGTGTTGCTCGGCGTGCCCTGGCGCCACCGGCCCGGCTTCGCGCTCTTCGCGCTTGATTGGCTCGTGGTCAGCCTGGCTGTCTTGCTGACGGGCGGATTCTACAGCCCCTTCCTGGTGCTATACTATGCGCTGGTCATCGGCGGCGCGCTGCGGCTCGACTTCCAGCCCACGCTCGTGCTGGTCGGCGCTTGCTCGCTGGTCTATGCCGCCCTGAGTCGGGACACGCCGCCGCCGGGGGTCAGCCCCGCTTTCCATCTGCCCCTGCTGGTGGTCGGCGTGACCTCCCTGCTGATGGTGGCGATGACGGCCTTGACGATGCGCCGGGTGGTCGATGTGGAGAACGCGCGAGTCCACCTGGAGCAGCAGACGGCGCAGCGTTTCGCCTTGCTGAACGACCTGACGCGCACCGTGCTCAGCGCCTCGCCCGATTCAGCGGCGCTGCTGCGCACCATCGCGGCCATCGCGCCCAACGCCTTGCAGGCCGATTGCGCCCTGGCCGTGCTGCTCGACCGGCAGGGCCGCCCAGGGCGCGTGGCCGTGGATCAGGGCAACGCCCCGGACCTGACGCCGGGCGCTCTGGCCCTGGCCCTGGCCGCGACCACCCAGCGTGCCCCGCTGGTGCTGGAAGATGTGCCCGTGGACCCGCGCGGGGATGACATCCGCGCCTGCCTGGGGCGGGTGGACGCCGTGGTCTGTGCGCCCTTGCTGGTCGATGCCGAAGCCGTGGGCGCGCTGATCGTGGGCAGCTACAGCCCGCGCCATTGGACGGGTGACGACGTGAGCCTGCTGGGGGCCATCGGGCGGCAGATCGCGCTGTCGGTGCGCCTGGCCCAACTGTATGACCTGGAGCGTGAGAAAGCGGCCCGCAGCGCCGAGCGCGAGCGCGTGGAGCGCGACCTGCTCAACACCGTCTCGCACGAGTTGCGCACGCCACTGACGTCCATCAAAACCGGCGTGAGCGGCTTGCTGGCGGGTAGCGCCGCGCGCCCGCCCGCCGAGGCGCGCCTGCTGCAAAATATCGACCGCAGCACGGAGCGCCTGATCTTGCTGGTGAACGATGTGCTCGATATGGCCCGCCTGCGCGCCGGGCGCGTGACCCTGGCCCGCGAACAACTCGACCTGGCCGAGGTGATCCAGGATGCGGTGGCGACGGTGCGCCCGCTGGCCGAGGCCAAAAACCAGACCCTGGTGGCCGATCTGCCGGCTCGTGCCGCGCAGTGTGCTTGCGGGTTGCAGGCGCCCGCCGACCGCCGCCGCGTGGAGCAGGTGCTGTTGAACATCCTCAACAACGCAACCAAATACACCCCGCCCGGCGGGCGCATCACCGTGGGCGCGGCCCCGGAGCCGGGGCAGGTGCGCATCTGGGTGCGCGACACCGGCCCCGGCATCGACCCCGCCGACCAGCGGCGCATTTTCGAGCGGTTCTATATCGGCCGGCGTGAGGGCGGGCGGCCCGACGCCACCGGCCTAGGCCTGGCAATCGCCAGTTCGCTCATCGAGTTGCACGGCGGGCAGATCGGCCTCGAAAGCAGCCCCGGCACGGGCAGCCTGTTCTACTTCACGCTGCCCACTGCCTCGACCCTGGTGCCCGCCGATGTCTGAGCCAGGCAGCGTGGCGATCCGCGTCTCGTCCCTGCTGTTCCGCCCGCGCCACCTGGCGCCCGCCCGCGCCGAGGATGTCTACCGGGCCGGCGAGACCCTGGCGCTGGGCCTCGACATAGCCCTAGCGGCAGCGGGCATCAAGCGCACCAGCCTGATCGCCCAGCGGCCCAACCGCGTCGCCTTCAGCGAAAGCTGGGCGCCGCCCGGCGGGTGGCATCAGTTTGAAGAGTTGCTGCTTGCCCTTGACAGGGGCGGTTCACTGCCCGATTCGGATGCGCCCGCCGATCCCGCGTTAGACCAGACGCGTATACTGATTATGGGAGGCACACGGGCCAGCCGTTTCCCGCATCTATTGGGTCACGCCGCTTCGCCCTGGTATTATGTGCCGCGCGAGTTCCCGCTCCCGCTGCTGCTGCCCGAACCGCAGCCGCAAAGCCACGGCGGCGGCCCGGCGCCGGGGCGCACCCTGTCGGTCGGTTCGGTGCCCGCGCTGGCCCGCGAACTGGAGGATCTGGAGCCGCTGCTGGCGGAGCGCGACCTGGACCCGCAGATCTGGTTCCCGGCCCCGCTCCTGGAGGCCACCGCCGTGAGCCTCGAAACGGGCCTGGTGATTACAATGGAGCCGTCCGCTATCAGCCGTCCGCCGTCAGGATGACGAGTGCTGATTCTGGCTTCAATTGTCATTCTGAGCGGAGCGAAGAATCTCGTCTCGTTTGCCGCCGAGACTCTTCGCTGCGCTCAGAGTGACATGGTACAATCAGGTGGTTTGCCCACAATGACCACTGCCGCCGACCGTTCGCCTGATAGCGGACGGCTGACGGAGGAAAGCGACCTATGGACGCGACACGCGACATGAAAATCCTGGTGGTGGACGACGACCCCGATGTGGTCGAAGCCATCAGTCTCTCGTTCGGGTTGCAATGGCCCGAAAGCAGCATTGTGCCCGCCCATGACGGGCGCGAGGCGCTGCGGGTGTTCGACCGGGCGCACCCCGACGTGGTCTTGCTCGACATCGGCCTGCCCGATATGGACGGCTTCGACGTGACGCGCCATATCCGCGAGCGCTCCGACGTGCCGATCCTGATGATCTCGGCGCGCGGCGAGGAGATCGACAAGGTGCGCGGCCTGGAACTGGGCGCCGACGACTACGTGACCAAGCCGTTCGGCTACCTGGAGCTATCGGCGCGTATCCGCGCGGTGCTGCGCCGCATGCAATCGCCGGCGCCGGCCGCCGGGGGCATCTTCCGCTCCGGCCCGGTGGCGATCAACTACGCGACCCACGAGGTCAGCTTGCACGGCAAGCCGGTCAAGCTGACGCCCATCGAATACAAGCTGCTCTACCAGTTGACGCGCAACACCGGCCAGGTGCTGCTGCACGATCAGTTGCTGACCCGCGTGTGGGGGCCGGAGTACCGCGGCGAACTCGACTATTTGCGCATCTATGTGCGCCGCCTGCGCGAAAAGCTGGAAGACACGCCGCAAACCCCCACGCGCATCCTGACCGAGCGCGGCACCGGCTATCGCTACGTGCAGGAAGAGGACACGCCGTAGCGCCCCGGCCCTGGCGCATCGCCCTCGACGCAACCTTCGCCGGGGTCAACAACACCGGCGTGGGCCGCTATTCGCGGCAACTGGCGGCGGCATTGCGCGCTTTGCGGACCCCGGCGGGTGATCCGGTCCTGGAAGTCGGCGTTTTTGGGCCGTCCGCCCACCCGCTGCCGCCGCCCGATGCCCCCTGGCTACGCCGGGTGCGCGACCTGGCGCTGGAGAACCCGCTGGCGACCCAGGGTTGGCTGCCGTTGCGGTTGGCGGCCTTCGGGCCGCGGCTGGTCCATAGCACCGCCTTTGTCGGGCCGTTGTGGGGGCCGGGGCCGCTTGTTCTCAGCTTCCACGACCTCATCTACCACCACGACCCGGCGGCCTACGACCCGGCCTGGCGGCTGGTGATCGAGACGCTTGCGCCGCTCAGCCTGCGCCGGGCGCGCGCCGTCATCGCGATTTCCCAATGCACCGCCGCCGATTTGCAGCGCACCTATCGCGTGCCGCGCGCCAAGATCCACATCGTGCCCATTGCCGTCGATCCGGTGTTTTTTGCGCCGGTGCCGCCGGACACGCCGGCCGCTGTGCGCGCCCGCTATCGGCTCGACGCGCCCTATGTGCTGCACAGCGGCGCGCTGGTGCGGCGCAAGAACCTGCCCCTGCTGATCCGCGCCTTCACGCGCTACTGCGCGACGAGCGGCGACCTGGACACGTTGCTGGCGTTGACCGGGCGGCCGCAGCGTGGTATGCCCGGCGGCGGCGAACTGCTGGCCGCTATCGCGGAGTCGCCGGTGCGGACGCGCATTCGCCTGCTGGGCCATGTGCCGGAGGCTGACTTGCCCGCGCTCTACGCCGGAGCCACGCTGCTGGCCTATCCCACGCGCTATGAAGGGCAGGGCCTGCCGCCGCTGGAGGCGATGGCCGCGGGTACGCCGGTGCTGGCCTCCAGCACCCCCGCCGTCGCCGAGGTCGCGGCCCCCGCCGCCCTGCTGGTCGATCCCGCCGACGAACCCGGCTGGGCCGCCGCGCTGGGGCGCCTGTTGCCCGACTCCCCCTTACGTGCCGCTATGGCGGCGCGGGGGCGTATCGTCGCGGCCCGCTTCACCTGGCCGCGTTGCGCCACAGCCACCTTAGCCGTCTATCGCACGGCGCTCCAATCCACTCGCAAAACGCGATGATAAGCCATCGGGATTTTATACCGCTCAGTTTGATTGATGTGGCACGGTCCTTGCTTTATATACCGTAGCCGCCTATAAGCGCGAAATAATTAATGCTAGCGGCAGTAATGATCTGTTAATTAGGGCGCATTAGTAATGCAAGTCGCGCCGGGACCGGATGCTCGCTGATACCGTTAGGCTGTTGGGCGCAAACCGGGCGCCGCGGGACTTGCCCCTGAGCCAAGGGCCTATCCTAGAGGAGGTTTACCATGGCTGATATGAGGAGAGTGGTGCGGGACGAGGAGACGGTTGTCGCCGGAGCGCCCGCAC
>JAICKM010001020.1 GCA_025927935.1 Chloroflexia bacterium
CCCGTGTATTGCTCGGATTGCTTCAGCCAGATGGGCGGCGGCAGCCGTGGCGGCGGCTCCCGCGGCGGCGGCTCCCGCCGCTACTAGGCGCCGGGTATCTGCCCGATACCCTGACTCTAGAACCATTGAGGCCGGACCCACGGGTCCGGCCTCTGTTTGTGCGCGCATGGAGTCGCGGTTT
The DNA here is from genome assembly GCA_025927935.1 of Chloroflexia bacterium. Next base: position 182 of record JAICKM010001020.1, read on the forward strand.
CACGGCTGTTGGTCGTGGAACAGGGTGGCGATGCGCTCGGTGGCGATGCCGCTGGTCAGCAGACGCTCGTGGCGGTCGCTGAGCAATTGCTGAGTCCAGTCTGTGAACCCGCCGTCGCCCACCATGTATTCCGTGCCCTGCGCGTCGCGCGCGTAGATCTGGAACCGCACCCAGTCGTAATATCCCGGCGTGGTGGTCGGGTGGGGATCGATCTCCAGCCGCGGCTGGGGAAACTGCGCAGCGACCAGGGCGATCACCTGCTGTTCGAGGATGCTGCGGGCGGTACCATCGGCCAGCGGCGTGAAGGCGATGCGCACGTCCGCTAGGCGATAGCCCAACTCCTCCACGCCGGCCAGAAAGCGCAGATAAAAGCCAAGCTGCTCGGTCAGCGCGGGCACCTCAAAGCCGCTCAGGCCCGCAGCCCGCCCGGCGGTGCAGAGGCTGAACATGCGGAAATGGGCGCGCATGTGCGGCCCGGTGTAGCGTTGCGCGCGCACCAGGCGCTGGCTCGCGCAGACCTTCACCGGTTCCGCCGCCACCAGGCGCTCGTGCCGTTGCGCCCGGCACCGCAGCGCGCATTCCAGCGCCAGCACATTCGTGGCGTCGGCCACGACCTCGGTATTGCGGATGGTGCTGACGACCCGGTTCTGGTCCACCGGGGCCAGTGCGGAGCAGGTGCCCAGTGGCGCTAATGGCGCGAGATCGAGCGCCTCGAAGGCCGGCGCCGCCACGCGCAGCGCCAGCCGGTCCAATTCCAACAGCGCGCCGGCCGCGACCGGGGCCGGGTGGACAAAGGCGTTTTGCGCGTACTGCTCCAGCACCCGGCGTGGCGTCTGGCGCGCGGCCCGCCGGTGGAACACCGCCAGCAACAGCGATTGCAGATCGGTCGGGGCGAGGTCCTCGCCCAGCAACTCGACCAGGTTCGCGACCCCACTCTCGCGCAGGATGCGCGCAATGATCTTGTCCGGCATAGCAAGCAGTCTGCTTACGGCCCGGTTGGGTCGCGCGGCTGGTAGCGGGCGGCCTGGTCCTCGGCATACGGGACGCCGCTCGCCAGGATGATGCGCACCATCTCGGCGGCGTCGAAGGGCACGCGCCGGAACTCCAGGCGGATGCGCCCGTGATCCACCCCCAGCACGGCGTACTCGGCCCACGGGTCGGCTTTGAACTCCTCTCCGGGTTGGTGGCGGTTGTAGGCGAGGCCGGCGCTGCCGGGGTTGAAAAAGAACGTGTCGCCCAGGCGGCGCACCTGTTGCATGTGGGTATGGCCGCCCGTCAGGATCGCCGGCTCGAACGGGCCGAGCATCTGGGCGAACTCGGCTTCCGGCGTGTCCGGCAGAATCACGTCGTTGTAGGAATGGGGCGAACCGTGGAAGCAGATCAGGGTGCGGTCCGTCTCCGGTCCCAACGGGATTTCCACCGTGGGCTGGAACTCGGCGATGAACGCCTGGTCATCCGCCGACAGTTGCGCGAGCGTCCATTCGCGGCCCTGGCGCTGCCGTTCCATCACCTCTTCGCGCATCGTCGGGTCCTGCCCGGTCAGGATCCAGTCGTCGCTGTTGCCCATGATCACCGGGCAGGCCAGCTCGCGCAGCCGGGCCACGGTCTCGGCGGGCTGCGGTCCACCCTGGATGGCATCGCCCAGACAGACGATGCGATCCACCGAGTCCTGGTGCAGGTCGGCCAGCACCGTATCCAGCGCCAGACAGTTGCCGTGCATATCCGAGATAATTGCGATTCGCATGGGCGTCACCCTCCTGCCGGCAGAGGCCGCAAGAAGTATGCCGGTGGC
>JAICKM010000669.1 GCA_025927935.1 Chloroflexia bacterium
GATGACAGTCTGATAAGGAATCAACTCGCATTGATCTAATGACGGGCTTGCCTGTCGGCCAATATAAATCTATCGATCTACGATAATAATCTCGATGTCTCTCAGGTTGGCTCTGCCCGGTGGCGGCAGTATCTTCCAGTGAGGCAAAATTTCTCTGAACAGTATCATGATCGCCGGTTACGCTCGGTTCTTGGTGCTGAAACGGGCGGTTTGTCGCACCGGATTCTACTTCAGCCGAAAAAACAGGCGATCTTCGTCTAAATAATTGTCCTATTGCGATATAAATTCGCAGAATTTATTATCCAACGGAATCGCCCGTTCCATCAATTCATAACGTGGCTTGCGCATGAGGGATAGTATGGGTTGCTATCAAACCTGTAAGGAGTAGCCATACATTCAGGCGGTGCCGGCGCGGGATGCGAGCCGACTGGCCGGTTGGGCGGTGTGTTATGATAGCGCAGGAGGTACGGCCGGATGCAATCAGCGGAAGACTCGCCCGCCGCCGCGGCGGCACCGCCGCGGAGCCGGCGGGTGCGCCGGTTCGTGGGGCGGTTGGTGCGCGCTTTTGCGGTCACGGTGGTGGTCTTGCTGGGGCTGGGATGGACCCTGCCGCCGGTGGTGGGGGCGTATTTGACGCTGCATCCATCGCGCCCGCCGTTGCGCGCCGATGTGCCGCAGTTGCCGTTCCCGGTCGAGCCGGTGGCGTTTCCCGCGGCGGATGGGGTGATGGTGCGCGGGTGGTTCGTGCGCGCGGCGGCCGATGCTCCGGTGATCTTGCTGGGCCACGGCTACCCGGCCAACCGGGAGCAGATGATCCCGCAGGCGGCGTTTCTCTACCAGGCGGGCTATAACGCGCTGCTGTTCGACTGGCGGGCCTGGGGCGCAAGCGGCGGCACGATGACCACCTTCGGGCTGTACGAGGTGGACGATCTGCGCGGGGCGCTGGACTACCTTAGCGCGCGCCCGGATTTGCAGCACCCGCGTTTCGGCGGGCTGGGTGTCTCGCTGGGCGCGGGGCTGATGGTGATCGGGGCGGCGCACGACCATCGCCTGGCGGCGGTCATCGGCGACAGCACCTACCCGGTCATCGGGCCGATGTTTGGGCAGTGGAACAGCATCGGGCTGCGCATCTGGCCCTATCGGCTGGCCTTCGCGCCGCTGGCCGAACCCACGGCCAACCTGCTGCTCGACGGCCGCCTGGCCGATCTCGATCCCTTAAAGCAGGCGCCCAACGTCAGCCCCAGCGCCCTGTTGCTAATCCATGCCGAGCACGACCATAACGGGTTGACGCCGCTCAGCGGGGCGCGAGAGATGTTCGCCGCCGCCCGCGAGCCGAAGGCGCTCTGGATCTCGCCGGTGGGCGACCACGCGAGTATCGCGGCGGCGAACCCGGACGCCTACCGGGCGCAGGTGGTGGGCTTCTTCGACCACTATCTACGCGGCCGGTAGCGCGACCGAGCGTGCCCGGCGGGCGCGGCCCCGGCGCACGGCTATGGCGGTGCTGCCGATGAAGAACAGCAGCACCAGCACGTTGAGCAGGCCGCCCCATTGCCGCCCCGGCAGCCAACCCGTGAGATCCGCTCCCACGCGCAGCAGCAGCGAGAGTTGGAGCAGGATGAGATGGACGTAGAAGACGCGATGGAACGGCACGGCCAGGCCGGTCACGGCGGGCAAGATGATCGGCGCGTGGGCGAAGATCATGGCGAAGACGAAGCCGAGGAAAACCGCGTGGAGCAGCGCGTCGTACAGCGGCCCGGCGGCCACCCCGCCGAAGGCCACGGCCATGATGCCCGCCGCGGCCAGCCAGGCGTAGCCGGACAGCAGGCAGACGGCGCTGAAGCGGGGCAGGCCGGGTAACCGCACGGTGCGCCGGGCGATGTCGTAGCGGGCTAGCCAGGCGGCCAGGGCGATCATGCCCACGCCCGCCAGCCGCGCCCCCGCGTCGTAGGCGACGATGCTGAGGCCGAGGGCGGCCAGGAACAGCCCGGCGGCGGCCAGGAAGAGCGCCTGGCTCGCGCGGCTGGGCCGGCGCAGGCGACTGAGTTCCAGCCGCTCGCCGGCGATGGTCAGCACAAGGAAGCCCGCCCACCAGAGCACGATCTGATGAATGGGCCGGCCCACCGCCCAGAGCGCGTTGCCGATGGCCCAGGCGTCGGCGCCCAGGGCCATTGTCACAGTGAACAGCGCGACCTGGCGGCGCAGGATGGCCGTATAGTTGGCGAGCAAGGCGACGCTGCCCGCCACCAGCAACCCCGCGCCGAGCGGCGTGGGCACGCCGACGAGCAGGGCCAGGGCGCCCACGGCGGTCAGCAGCGGCGCCAGGTAGGCCCAGGGCCGGCCCAGGGCCACGGCCCGCTCCACACCGATGAGCGTGCCCAGGAAGCCGCCGACCATCAGCGGACCATGGGCGGCGGCCAGCGTGTCGCGCAAGGGCGGCAAGGCCCAGCCCAGGCGCAGCAGTCCGGCCCACATCGCGGCCAGCAGCGCGAGCATACCCACGACCAGCAGGGGCAGGCGGGCCTTCGGGGGAATCCGGTCGGGCATGGCTAGCGTCCTCCCGCGCGGAAGATGTCGGGCGCTTCCGGGCCTGTCACTTCGAGCATACCCTTGAGGCCCTGTTCGGCGCGCGACATCGCGTGATCCATGAACATATAGTGCCCCGGCACGTGCAGCCCGAACTCGACCATCGCCGAGCCGCCGGGAGGCACCAGCACCGCCTGCACGTTGGTCAGCGGCGGCGACTCCAGCGCGCCCAGGTTGTAGACCCGGTCAAACACCGCGCCGATGACATGGAACGAGGACGGCAGGTTGGGGCCGGCGTCGCCAAAGAAGATGCGCACCATCTGGCCCACCTGCGCGCGCAACGGGTGCTGGTCGCTGAGCGCGCCCACCGCGCCGTTGAACACGAAGTATGTGGGCTGCTCGGCCAGCAACCTGTCGGTGCTGAGATTCTGGTGCCCCGGCGTGCCGAACGGCTGGTCGGTGTATAGCTCGCTCTGCATCACGTAGAACTCGCGATCCACGGGCGGCAGCCCGCCTTCGGGCTCGACCAGGATCATGCCGAACATGCCGCTCGCCAGGTGGCCGGCGACCAGGGGCGTGGCGCAATGGTAGACGAAGAGACCGGGGTACAACGCCTTGAACGTGAACGCCTTTTCCTGGCCGGGCGCCACCTGCATCAGCCCCGCGCCGCCGTCCGGGCCGGTCACGGCGTGCAGATCGATGGAGTGGGTCATGTGGCTATCGGCGCGGTTCTTCAGATAGACCGTGACCATGTCGCCCACGCGCACGCGCAGGAAGGGGCCGGGCACCTGGCCGTTAAAGGTCCAGTAGGTGTAGGTGGTGCCGGACGCCAGTTGGCCTTCCAGTTCCACGGCTTCGAGGTGGATCTCCACAGCCTGCGGGCCGCGCCGGGCGAGGGGCGCGGGCAGGTCGGCGGGGTCGCGGACGATGCTCGGGGCGTGGGCCACCTGCGGCGTAGCCGCCGGGCCGACGACGAGGCGCCCGGCCATGCCGCTCTCGCGGTGGCCGGGCAGGGTGCAGAAGTAGGGGAAGGCGCCCACCTTGTCCGCGGTGAAATTCAGCACGGTCTGAGCGCCGGTCGCCCGCAGGTGCTCAGATGCGGACTGGAAATCGGGGATGGCGATGTCGTGCTCGCCCGCGTCGCCGTTGATCAGCGTGATCGCCACGGCAGCCCCGGCGGGCACCGCCAGGGTGGGGTTGACGACCTTGTCGATGGCGCCACCCACGCCGATATAGACCGGGCGCCCGGCGTCGATGCCGGTGCGCAGGGTGAAGGCAGCGCCGCCCGCCGTCCCGGTCGCCGCGGGGGCCATATCATGGCCCGCGGGCATGGCGCCGGGCGTCGGGGCGGGCATGGCCGGCGTGCCGGTGGCGGTTGCCACCAGCAGGGCAACCAGCACCGGCACAGCCAGGGCCGCGAAGATGAGGACGGACTTCGACGCCTGGATCATGGCGCGCTAATGGGCGACCGCGA
>JAICKM010000461.1 GCA_025927935.1 Chloroflexia bacterium
ACATGGGAACGGTTCGCCGCGTTGCGCTGTCGCGGCGCGGACATAGCCGGTTACCGCATCGCCCATTGCGCCATGAGTCGCTGACGATTTATCGAATCAATGAGTCTCAAATTCCACCGCGACCTTCGTATTCCAGAAGGCATTTAGCCGCTCGGCTTCAGCTTCAATACTTTGCTTGATTGAAGTCGCGGGTGACGCGAACATGCGCACCTTGACGATGGTTTGCGCGGACCCGGTCATATATTCCCAGACTCCTTGCATCCGCCCGTCGACCAGCACGACAGCCGAGATCCAGCCCTGCGGGCGAAAGACCCGGCTCTTGTATGCCTGGGGCAGTAGGGGTTCGATATCGCGCCCCAGCCCCAACGTGTAGGCATCGAACAACGGCAGCAAGCGGACTACTCCCGGCAATTCGCCCTGTTGCATCGGCTCCAGGGTAGTCCGCAACGCATACGCGGACCACCCATCGACCTCGACGGCTTCCAGTTCGCCGGCTAGCGCTCGGAAGAGCTTGCGGGCGGCGCCGATGCCCGCCCCGCCGCCCCACCAGCGGGCAAAGTCTTCCGGCGTCGCCGGGCCGTAAGCGCGCAGATACCGGCGGGCGATCTCCCGCAGGGCCAGGTGGGGATCGACCGGCTGCCACTCGCCGATCCACGCGCTGGGCCGCACGAAGGTGACGTTCCGGCCCTGGTTTGGCCCGAAACACAGGTCGCCGCGCCAGGCCGGCGATTTCCACAGCGACCCCCAGCTTGAGGCCAGCAACAGCCGGCCCAATTCGGGGGCGCCGATGTGCTCGGCCACCGCAGTCGCAAGTTGTTCGCGGGTCAGCGGTTCACTGCCCAGGATCTGAGGGACGGCGGCGATGAACGCGTCATATTGGGCGGGTGTAATGCCGTAATATGTGAAGTAATTTAACCAGTTGCGCGTCGCACTGATGCTGCGCGCGGCCACGTATAAGGGCAATTCGGCGGCGGGGAGCAGGTGTAAGGTGGCGCGCATGGCCCAGGTCTTCACCAGGGTCCGATCCTGCCAGAGCGCGGATTGCACGTCCCGCGGGGTCAGGCCATCGACGCGCGCCCAGAGCGCCAACTCAGCGGCAGACATGACCTGGGCCTGGATACCCCCGGTGTGCGTCACGGCCTGGACGAGATCCCGGCGTGGCAAACGCGGTGACAGGCCATGTTGGGCCAAACGCCAGGCATGTACCTGGGGCCAGGCCAATGCCTTCAATGGGCGGCGCTCGTGGGGGTGGCGACCAGGGCGACGACGGCACCGAACAGGTGGTGCTCGACTTGCTGCACGTCGAAGCCGGCGGCGCGCAGCAGGTCGGGCGTGCGGCGGTTGAGGTAGCAGCCGACGAAGTGGTTGTTGATCGGGCTGGCGGCGTCGGCCAGCAAGCCGAGCACGGGATTGGGCGGGCGGATATGCTCCACGGCCAGCAGTTGCCCGTCAGGGCGCAACACGCGGCGGATCTCGGCGAACAACTGCGCCGGGCGCGGGATGCCGCAGAGGCCGAGCGAGCTGACCACGGTGTCGAACGCCGCGTCGGGGAAGGGCAGGGTCTGGAAATCGAGCCGCCGCAACTCGACGGGGAAGGGCAAGGCCACCGCCTTGGGCCGGGCGCGGGCCAGCATCCCTTCGCTGACATCGACGGCGACCAGGCGGGTGAGGTCGGGCGGGTAGTGTGCGAAGGTGGCGCCGGTGCCCACGCCGAGTTCGAGCACCATGCCGCGCGCCCGGCGAAACAGCGCGGCGCGCATCCCTTCGAGGAACGCCCAGTGCGTCGTGTCGTCGTAGGTGCGGGCGACGCGATTGTAGATCTGCTCGACCCGGCTCCCCTCGGCCATGCCCACCTCCCGCTGTCGCGCCGCGCCGGCTGCCCGGCGGGGCTTATCGCTCGCTCACCAACCGCGCGCCGGTGGTCTGCACGAGATCGACCAGCAGATCGATATCGGCTTGCCGGCTGCGCGGATTCACGATGCACGCGCGCAGCACGAAGCGATCCTCCAGCACGGTGCTCGACAGGAACGCCTGGCCGCCCAGTTGGATGTCCGCCAGCAGGGCCTTGTTCACCTCATTGAGCTGGTCGCCGTCCAGGGCGGGGGTGGCCGGACGGTAGCGGAAGCAGACGATGCTGAGGCCCGGCGGCGCGGCCAAGTCGAGGTCCGGCGCGGCCTGCACACGGGCGGCAAGATAGGCGGCCAGGTCGAGATCGCCGTCGATGGCGGCCTGGTAGCCCGCGCGGCCGTAGTAGCGTAGGGCCATCCAGACCTTGAGGGCGCGGAAGCCGCGCGTTTGCTGGAAGCCGTACTCGCTGAACCAGGGCAGACCGCCGGTGCCGGTGAGGCTGCCGTCGGTGCGCAGGTAGGGCGGGACCAGGCTGAAGGTGTCGCGCATGGCCGCGCCGTCGCGGACCAGCACTAGCCCGGCCTCCACCGGGATGTAGAGCCACTTGTGCGGGTCGAGCGCCAGGCTGTTGGCCAGCGCCAGCGGAGCCAGGGCAGGGTGATAGCGCTCGGTTAGCAGGGCGGGCGTGCCGTAGGCGCCATCCACATGCAGCCAGACCTCGTGCGCCCGGCAGACGGCGGCGATCTCGGCCAGCGGATCGATGGCCCCGGTGTTCACGGTGCCGGCGGTGGCGACCACGGCCATGGGCCGGTGCCCCGCCGCCTGATCGGCGCGGATCGCGGCGTCGAGATCGGCCACGCGCATGCGATAGCGCTCGTCCACGGGGATCGTGCGGATCTGGGCGCTGCCGATGCCGAGGAGTTCAACGGCTTTCCGCACGCAGCCGTGGCCCTCGCCGCTCATGTATACTGTCAGACGGGAGTCGCCGCCGGGCACGCCTTCCGCGCGCACTGCCTGTCCCAGCACACGCTGCCGGGCGATAGCCAGGGCCGTGAGCGTCGCCATGGAGCCGCCGCTGACCAGCAGGCCCATGGTCTCCGGCGGAAATCCGATCAGGTCGCGGAACCAGCCGATCACCTCGCGTTCCACGTACACGGCGGCGTGGTTGCCGCCGGCGCAACTGGGATTCATAGCGGCGGCCAGCGCCTCGGCGAAAATGGCGGGCGGCGCGGGCGGCGAGTTGACCCAGCCCCAGAACCGGGGATGGCCGTTACCGAACGGGTAGGGGGCAATCTGGGCGGCGAAGTCGGTCAGGATGGCCGGCATGTCCGTGCCCTGCTCAGGGAGCGGGGTCGTGAGCAGGGTGTTGATCAGGGCGGGCGGGACGGGCTGGAAGACGGGGCGCTCCGGTAATTCGGTCAGGTAATCGGCGATGAGGTCCACGACCTGGTAGCCCACGCGCTTGACGTCATCCCGCGACCAGGCCCAGGGTGATGCGGCATCCGCGTCCTCAGTTTCCATGTTGTGATGCTCCTTTCATTGAGCAGACGATGCGCCGGCGGTGGCGCGGCGATGGTTGTGTTGGCGACCGGGTGAAAGACAGTGCGGTATCCCGCTTTAGCCTAGCGCGGATGCCCGGCGGCGGCCAATATCATGGAGAACAAGATTCCGGGGAGAGGCTTGTGCGAGGTGCATAAAAGCGATATCCGGTGCGCCGGGTGCAGGCCCTGGCCGGGCTGCCGAAGGCTAGGATCGGAAGGCCGGATCGTACACGTAATTTCGCTATAGGGCCGGCGTTAGTATGGCAGCGGCGAGTTCGCGCTAACAGGCGCGGTTTTTGCTCTTGTGTATGATATGCGTGGCGCCGGGTAGGCAAGGAGCGCCGGTAGCACCGTCGGGGTGGCGCGGGCCACCCGCGACGCGAATCATTGCGCATCCGGCCTGAGTTGCCGGGTGGCTAGAGGTGAGGCGACAATGGTTGAGGGGCATATCCCGTGGAACAAGGCACCGGAGACGCGGGTGTGGAATCCTGCCGCGCCTGACGCGCCGCTGTTCCCGGCGGACAGCGTGTTGCGCCGGCTGGCGAGCGAGTCGGCGTTGATGTTGGGTGGGGGGCGGGCGCTGCTGTTGCAACTGGCGCACCCGCTGGTCGCAGCCGGAGTGGCGGCGCATAGCGGGTTCCGGCACGATCCGCTGTTACGCCTGGAGCGCACGATGGACCTGATGCTGGCGCTGGTGCTGGGCGATCAGCGGCAGGCGCGCGAGATGCTGCGCCGGTTCCACGCGGCCCATGTGCCGATCCACGGCGTCTTAGGGTCGGAAGCGGGCAAATTCGAGTCGGGCACGCCCTATACTGCGGCGGACCCGGCGCTGCGCTTGTGGGTGCTGGCGACGTTGATCGATACGACGCTGCTGGCCTATGAGCGGTTTGTGGCCCCGCTGGGGCCGGGCGACCGGACGCGGTTCTACGCCGACTCGCTGGTTTTCGCCCGGCGCATGGGCCTGGGCGCCGGGGTGATGCCGCCAACGCTGGAGGCGTTCCAGGCGTATATGGCCGGGATGCTGGACGGCGACACCCTGGTGGTGAACGCACAGGCGCGCGACCTCGCGCAGGCGGTGCTGCACCCGCAGGTGGGCCTGGTGCCGCGCACGGGGATCCGGGTGGCCGGCTTCGTGGCGGCGGGCCTGCTGCCGCCCCCTTTGCGCGCGGCCTATGGCCTGCCCTGGGATGCCCGGCGGCAGCGGGCGCTGGATACGCTGAGCCGGACGCTGCGCACCGTCCACCCCATCTTGCCGCGGGCGATCCGGTTGATGCCGCAAGCGGGCGGGTCGGGCCTGGTCGATTGGGCGATCCACAGCGGGCGACGGGCCTAACCCCCCGGCCCCCTTCCCGGAACGGGAAGGGGGAGAGGAACGTGTCGCGTGGTGGGATGGCGCCTGTTCGACGGCTAGGCGTGGACCGGGGCGGCCACGCGCACCGCGAGATCGCGGGTCCAGGCGCCGGCCCGTTCCAGTTCGCCATCCTCCAGTGGCCCCTCGCTGCCAGTCACGAAAAAGCTCTCCGCCGGCACCACCATGTGGCAGCCGTGCTGTTCCAGGCGCTTCGCCAGCGTGTGCGCGGCGGACCCGGTGAGCCAGGCCGGTTTGCGGAAGCGCGTGTCGAAGGTGACGGCGGCGGTGCTCTGCGCCGCGCCCCGCGGCAGGTTGGCGAGCCAGGCGGTCAGCGCGGGCGAGACGCCGTGGCCCTGGGTGGGGCCGCCCACGGCGAGCAGATCCACGCCGTCGAGCGTGACAGTTTCCGCCTCGGCAACCGGCACCAGCCGGACCACGCCATGCTCCAGCAGCACCCCTGCGACGGCCTGCGCGATCTGCGCGGTGTTGCCGAATTTGGAATCGTAAATCACCAGTGTGTTCATCTTGTTGCCTCACTGTTTCCTACCCGTTTGGGCCGCCAGGAAGGGGCGACCATGCACCAGGCGACGAAACCAGGGACCGGGGAGGGCGGATGGCGCTCCGGCCCGCACCCGTCACACAGGGTGGCCCGGCGTCGCGCCGGGTCGCTCACCTTGACTATAGCACCGGCCAGGGGCATCTGCTGTTGCGGGATGTTAACCCCCGGATATGAATCGGCGGCAGGCACCGGGGGCAATAAAAGACCCCGGACAATCCTCGCGGATCCTCCGGGGTCAAAGTATTGAGCTAGCGCCCAATACCGCCCGATTCGCTTCGCCGCCGGCGCAAATTCCGCGGTTTTAGGTGGCCCGCCAACCCTTCTTTTGCGCTTATGGGCGATTTGTTTCAGGCTTGTCCGAACGGCGCATTTCCGGTTGCCCAGCAACGGTGCCCTCGAACTGAGTCTATTGTATGCCGGCCTGCGCACCCGGTCAATAGCCGCCCGGTAGCGGTCCGGTGAAGAAGTCACCACGCGGGCGCGGTCTGGGCTGCATGTCACATTGTTGGGCCGCGCCGCCCGGCGGGTTGGGGCGCCGGGCGGCGCGGCCCGGTGCGGGTGCC
>JAICKM010001043.1 GCA_025927935.1 Chloroflexia bacterium
GAGCAGCGGGTCGGGAGTCAGCGCGTTCATGCCGCGCACCAGGTCGCCCAGGTTATCCGCGACGACAAAATCCGCGCCGTGCTGCTTGAAGGCTTCGACCGGGGCGGGCGCCCCCTTGCCCACGGCCCGGCCCAGCACGCCGCGGATGCTCTTGCCGGTCAGGTCGGGGTTTTGCTCCGAACCGGACAGGGCGAACTCGCGGCGCAGGATCGCTTGCGTCAGCACGAACCAGCTATAATCGGAGCCGGTCTGCATCAGGTGGGCGAGCGTGCCCAGCGTGTCGAAGCCCGGATAGAGCGGCACGGGCAGGCGCTGGCCCCGCGCGTCGAGCCACAGCGACGACGGGCCGGGCAGGATGCGGATGCCGTGGTTCCGCCAGATGGGGTCCCAGTTCTGGATGCCCTCGGTGTAGTGCCACATGCGGTCGCGGTTGATCAGGTGCGCGCCCGCCGTCTCGCTGATGCCCAGCATCCGCCCGTCCACATGCTCCGGCACCCCGGCCAGCATATGCGCGGGCGGGGCGCCCAGTCGCGCGGGCCAGTTCTGGCGCACGAGATCGGGGTTGCCGCCGATGCCGCCCGACGCGATGATGACGGCCTGCGCCCGCAGCGCGAACGTGCCCACCGCCACGCGCGAACTGGCCTGCCCGCGCGGCGCGTCGCTCGGCGCCAGCACCTCGCCGCGCACGCCTGTGACCACGCCGCCCTCGACGGTCAGTTCGCTGACGCGATGGCGGAAGCGGAAGCGCACCAGGCCGCGCCGTTCCGCCGCCCGCACCCGGCGCATGAACGGCGCCAGCACACCGGGGCCGGTGCCCCAGACGATGTGGAACCGCGGCACCGAGTTGCCGGGGCCGCCCGCGTTATAGCCGCCGCGCTCGGCCCAGCCCACGATGGGGAAGAAGCGCACCCCCTGGGCGTGCAACCAGGCGCGCTTCTCGCCCGCCGCCCACTGCACATAGGCGCCGGCCCAGCGGCGCGGCCAGTAGTCTTCCGGGCGGTCGAACCCCGCCGTGCCGCGCCAGTCCTGCCGCGCCAGGGCCAGCGAGTCGCGCACGCCCAGCCGGCGCTGCTCCGGCGAGTCCACCAGGAACAGCCCGCCGAACGACCAGAACGCCTGCCCGCCCAGGCTCTGCGGCGGCTCCTGCTCGACGATGATCACCCGCTTGCCCGCCTCGGCGATCTCGGTGGCCGCCACCAGCCCGGCGAGGCCCGCCCCCACGACAATCACATCCGCCTCGTCGCTCATGCCCCCTCCTGTCCGCTCCCGTGAAATCTGGGCGTATCATAGGGGGTGCGCCCCGGCGTGTCAAGCCGTGCCCGTCCGCGGACCGTATAAACTCACCGCGAAGGAACGAAGGAACGAAGGATGCGAAGATTCTGTTTATATTCACCGCGAAGGAACGAAGGGCGTGAAGAGTTTGGAGGGTTTGGATATTGGTGTAAAATGATGGTCCTTATAGACACCTCGCCACCGCATAGTGGCTGTTACGCACTTTTGGTGCTAACAAGGGCCATATAACGATAAACCGCTGCATTCGTGGGATATACGCTGCGCGGCACTGGTCGTTGCAGTACTCGCTGTTGCAGCAGCGCCAACCCCGCGCGGCCATAGCTGGCGCGCTTCAACAATTTCAATCGATTGATCTGGCCTTCGACCTGCCCCTGACTCCAGCGTTCTGTTAACCCCGCTTGTACCGCGGCCAGATCGGTTTGCAACCCCCGCCCAAAGCGCTGCAGCTCGCTGTTCCCCTGGACCGTTACCTCGGCCAACCACTGCGGCAACTGCGCCCCGGTCCGCTGGCGCACCATCGCCGTAAAGCGCTGTACCAACGCGTAGGCCGTGGCCATCTCCC
>JAICKM010000624.1 GCA_025927935.1 Chloroflexia bacterium
CAGTCAGGCAGCGCCGGCTTCGCGGGCGCCGGGGCAGGTGCTTCAGCGGCGGGCACGGGCGGGGGCGGTTCGGCGGGTGGGGCGGGCGGCGGGGGATTGGGCGCGAGCGGACGCAGCCAGGCCGGCAAGTGCGAATCGGCGACCGCGGGCGGCGGCGCGGCGGGCGGGGCATCGGGGTTCAGCCAGGCCGGCAGCGAGGCCGCGGGCGGTTGCTCGGCGTCGGCAGCGGGCATATTTAGCCAGTCGGGCAGCGCCGGCTCCACGGGGCCTGCGCTCACGGGCGGCTCGGCCACCGGCGTCATCCAGGCCGGAAGGTCGCTACTCGCGGCGGCGGCGGGCGGCGCGGGACTCGCGCTCGCCGTCGATTCGGACCCCAGCAACCAGTCGGGCAGGCCACCTTGTGCGGATTCGGGCGGCGCCTGCGAGGATGGCGGAGCAGGCGCGGGCGCGGGTTCTTCCTCGGCGGGCAATGAGCTACGCAACTGGGCGAGCCAATCGGGCATGCCACCTGCGGGGGCCGGTTCGGGTTCCGGGGCGGGCGCGGGCGGCGGCGGCGCGGCGGGTGCGCCCCAGGCCGCCCAGCGCGGCGGCGGCTCCTCTGGCGCAGCAGGCGCGGGTGGGGGCGGGGCGGCCTGCGCGAGCGGTTCGGGCGTGGCCGGTTCGGGCGTGGGCGGTTGGGCGGGTGGCGGTGCCGGTGCGGGCGCCGCTGCGGCGGCGGGTCCTGGTCGCGCCGGTTCATCGCCGCGCAGCGAGTCGAGCCAGTTCAGATCGACTCCTCCGCCGCCGCCGCCACCCAGGCGCCCGCCGAACAGCGACCGGGGCCGCGACTCGGGCGGCGGGGTCGTTATCAGGCGCTCCAGGTTGGGGTCCAGCGGCTTGTCTTCGCCGGTGGCGAACAGTTCGCGCTGGCGCTCGTTGTTCAGCGCGATCTGCGCGTCGAGACCCAGCTTCGGCCCCGGCGCCTGCGCCTCGCGCAGAAAATCCAGGTCGGAGTCGCTTAGTTCGTCGACCGGCACGACCCGCGCGCCGCAGTTGGCGCAATAGAGGGCATCGGCGCGGTTGACCACCCCGCACATGGGGCAGCGCCGGCCGTTCGGGGTGCCCTTGCCGGGGGCGGGGCCAACGGGGCTACCGCACTTGGCGCAGTAGGCGCTGCCGGCCGGGTTCGATTCTCCGCAACGGGCGCAGTACATTCCTCAGTTCCTCAGCTCACATACGGGCGATCAATACCGAGCAGCACCCGCAGGCTCGTAGCCACCGCGCCCAGGGCCGCGCCCAGCAGGATGCCGCGCAGCCCGGCCAGGGCCGGATAATTGACGATCCAGTCTTTCGTATCGGCCAGCAGGCTCAGCGGGCCTTCGCGGCTCCAGCCTGCCGTGCCGACGATGACCAGGATGGCGACCGCCAGCATCCCCCAGGCCGCGCTCGGTCCGGCGCGCAGGGCGCGGAAGGCGGCGGTGATGACAAAGAACGCCAGCAGCGCGAACAGGCTGCTCGCGATGGGGCTATAGACCCAGTCGAAGACCCACTGCACGGCGGGATCGCCCGCGCTCCAGGTGCCGGAGAAGCCGAGGATCAGCACCAGCGCCGCGCTCAGCACCAGCGCCAGGCTGTAGGGCCAGCCCGCGCCCCGCCGCGCGATGCGGGTCAGGTGGACGCGCAGCAGGTTGAGGATGCCCAGCAGCAGGGCGAATACGATGATGGTGGTCGTCCACGTGCTGAAGAGTTGGACCAGCACCCCGCCCGCGCCCGGCGCGAAAAAGCCGAACAGCACCAGCCCGCCGACGAGCAGGCTGATGAGGATGTTCAGAGCGATAAAGAGATTGACCTGGCGGCGGGGCCGCGCTGGCCGGTCCACGGGTGCGCCGGCGCGTGGCGCGCGGTTCGCCTGGCGGCGTCCTCTCATCGACTAACCCCCAATAACGGCGCGAGATTGATACCTACTGTCGCCAGCAGCGCGCCCACCAGAATGATCACAATCAGCAGCACGCGCACCGTGTCCTGGGCGATGAGGCTGGCCTGGTGCGCGGGCCGCGCGTCCAGATAGGCGCCCGCCGTGTAGATCTCCTCGCCGATCAGCGTCTGATCGGCGGTCAGCAATTGCGTTGCCAACCCCTGCGGGTCGGCGGACCCGGCCACGGCATGGACACCCGCGCGGGCCTGGGCCTCGTTCACCAGCAGGTACTCCGCGCTCCACCCGCCGACGAGCACGCCGTTGCTGACCCCTTCGCTCTCGGCGAGGTCGCCGGCTGCGGCGGCGTAGGCCATCGGGTCGTGGTGGGTCAGCATGCGCACGCCCTGGGCGCGGCCCTCCAGCGTCACGGCCTGGGCGGCGGTTGAGGCCCCGCCGACCAGCGGCACTTCGTCCAGGCGGCCCACTTCGGCATAGCCCGCGCGCACCATGTTCTCGGCCATGGGGAAGGCCAGGCCGCTGCCGGTGGTCGCCAGCAAGGGCGTACCCGTGGCGGCGGCGCGGCGAGCCATCTGGTGCATGACCTCCAGCCCGGCCAGCGTTTCCGCCGTGCGCGGCGTATCCCCGGCCAGCGCGCCGGGGCCGGTGGACAGGTGCGTGGTGCGGCCCTGTTCCGCCGTGCGCGCGATAGCCTGGTGCGCCGCGGTGTACGCGGAGAGTGGGCGCAGGGTCACGCGCTGGCCGCGCCGGATGCGCGGGGCGATCAGCAGGATGGCGAGGATGAAGAACAGCAGGATCAGCAGCGCAAGCCCGGTGGCGATCAGCATAGTTCCTCCTCTCCGGGCGCTCCGGATGGGCGCGAGTCGAGGGTTTCCAGGTAGTGCGCCAGGCGGTCCACCCGCGGGCCGGCGCCGAAGAGGGTGAGCGTGGGTTGGAGAATCAACAGCAGTTGCGCGCCCAACCAGGAGACAGGGCGCACCAGGTCGGTGACCAGGTCTGCACTGCCGGCCAGTCCCAGCCGATCCAGCGCGGGCTGCCAGGGCGCGGCCTCCGCCGGGACCGCCGCGGCGGGCGGGCGATCCGCAGGACGCACCGGTTCTTGATCACGCTTGCCTGTTGTGTCTGGGGCCATTGGCGGCTCTCTAGCCTCGCTGCGCCGCCGTGCGTCACTTCATCGCCGGCAGAGGGGGCCGTTGGATTAGGGCCATTATAGTACAGGCGTTATGTTACGTCAAGTGTTCTTGCGATGGCTCGCCCCGCGTCCGCCGGCCTCATGCCGTTGCGCACGATCCCGGCTATGCTCCTCCGGCTATCCTGGCCTTGTGTTAGTATTGAAAGCGCCGTGAAATCTGTGTTAGAATGCACCTGTTGTGGCCGGTTGATAGTCGCCTACGCGCCAACTCACAGGTTTTCCCTCAAATACTCCGTGGCGTGGGCAGTAATGGAGACCCTTCGTATGGCAAAACCGGCAATGAGCGCTTGCTATTTCGCTCTAGGGGTAGTCAGCACCGGTGGGTGGTTGCTGCTCGCGCTGTTGCTGCTTTGGCACCCTCCCGCAGTAACTCAGTGGTTTGCCCTGCCGCTGTCGGGGTTTCCTGAGCCATATTCGCATGTTGGTCCGGTGGTGTTGCTTGTGCTGCTTATCCCCATAGGCCCTCTGCTTGGGTTCACTTCGAGAACCATGTGGAAGCAGGCTGGCGTCCCCGCCCGCAAACCCGCCTGGGTGCGCGACCTGCCGATGATCTTCCTGGTCGTGGGCCTGTTTATGGGCCTCATTTTTGTCAACCGCGGCATGGCGGCTATCACGTCCAGATCGCTCGCCGTGTTTGCGGCCCAACTCACATCCACGATTGCCATTGGCCGGTATGGGCTGCGCCGGGGCACCGCACAGGCGGAACGACGATGAAACCTGTCCGTGCTGTATGGCAGGCTCTCCGCACCCACCCAACCCGGCGCTACTACTTCGGGATGGGATTAGGCTGGCTGTTGGCGGCGCTGCTCCTTGTGCTGACCGACACCTGGATCGGGGCGAACTGGCTCAACAGCAACGCTCCAGGGTTTATCGTGGTCGGTTTAGCATGGCTGCTGATAGCCCTTATCCTTGTTTGGCGAGATCGATGACAGCAACAATACCGGCGGGGACCGCCTGTACTGCGCCCGCAGCGGCCTGATTAGGTACTCACCATGTTATCGTTTCTAATTTTGCCAACAATTGCCTTACTTGTCCTGATTCTAGTCTTCATCGCCATGAAGACTAATCTTTCGAGTTGT
This sequence comes from Chloroflexia bacterium, assembly GCA_025927935.1. The sequence continues at coordinate 4,184 of JAICKM010000624.1, forward strand.
TAAAGGGAATACTAGATCACAATGAAATATCTCTGTAAACCCATATTTGTAACGATCTTTATTGCCCTAGCCACTATAAGCGTGTTAGCGAGTTGCGGGGAAGGTAAGTCTACCGCTGTTTC
>JAICKM010000260.1 GCA_025927935.1 Chloroflexia bacterium
AGCAGCACGCCCTTGAACGCCACGGTAAACGCCGTCCAGTCCATACCGGCCTGCGCGCCCGGCGCGGCCTGTAGTTCGGCCACCTCGCGCTGATAGATGCGCGACTCGTCGTGCAGTTCCTTCAAGCCGGTGTAACGCATGATGGCCTTACGCAGCCACTGTAGTCCGAAAATCAACAGCAGTGTGCCGATGACGATCCGCAGCACGTCCAGCGGGATAAGGCCCTGCAACGCCGGGCCGAAGACCACCACCAGCACGGCCAGCGCCAATGCGGCGCACACCACGCCGATCCAGGTGCTGCGCCAGCCGCGTGTGACCCCGGCGGCCAGCACCAGCGTCACCGCCTCGACCACCTCCACGGCGCTGGCGAGAAAGCTCGATAAAAACCCGATCCAGATATGCATGATTATCCGTCTCCGCTTTGCAGGGCGGCCTGGACCCTGGCAACCAGCATCCCGATTGCGACACGGTTATGCCCGCCGCGCGGCACGATCACATCGGCGTAGCGTTTGCTCGGCTCGACAAACTCCAGGTGCATAGGCCGCACCGTGCTCATATACTGCGCGATCACCGATTCGACGGAGCGCCCGCGCTCGCTGATGTCGCGCTCCAGCCGGCGCACAAAGCGCACATCGGCGTCGATATCGACAAAGACCTTGATGTCCATCAGGTCGCGCAGTTCCTTCTCCACCAGCACCAGGATGCCTTCCACGATAATGACCGGGCGGGGCGCCACCGGCACCGTGGCGGCCAGGCGCCGGTAGTTGCGGAAATCGTAGCAGGGCACCGCGACGGGTTGCCCCGCCTTCAAGGCCGCGACGTGGGCGATCAGCAGTTCGTCTTCGAGCGCGTCAGGGTGGTCCCAGTTAATCGTCAGGCGCTGCTCCGGCGAGAGCGCGCCGAAGTCCCGATAATACGAGTCTTGTTGCAGCAGCGCGACCTGCTCGGAGCCGACCGCCGCGATAATCGCGTTGGTCACGGTGGTTTTGCCCGACCCGCTGCCCCCCGCGATGCCGATGACCAATGGTTTCATCCCGACGCAGCCGTTCCTTCGCTATACCCGCCGAACCCGTCGCCGCCGGGCGCGACGGCGGCCAGACTGGCCGCGACGGACGGCACCCGATCCGCGGGACCGGCACCCAGATCGGGCTGGGCGACGATCCAGGCGTGGAGCCGCGCGCAACCCTCGGTGATGCTCACCCGTGGATGCCAGTCGAGCAGCCGGGCGGCCTTACGAATATCGCTGACGTAAATCGCCTGGTCGCCGGGCCGCGTGGCGCCCCGCGTGAAAGCCGGCAGCCGGCCGGCCAACCGCTGGATCAGCGGGGCAAACTCCGTCCACACGGCCAGGGTATTGCCCGGCCCGCCGCCGATGTTAAACACCTCGCCCGCCACCCGGTCGATGCGGGCGCGGGCGGCCAGAAACGCGTTCACCAGATCCTCGACGAACAGTATATCACGAACCTGCTTCCCATCACCATAAATGATGATCGGCCGGTCCCTCACCGCACTGATCAAGAAGTGGGCCACCCAGCCTTGATCCTCGTTGCCGAATTGATGGGGGCCGTAGATGCAACTCATGCGAAAGACCACCGTGCGCAGGCCATAGATACGCGCATAATCGCGCACATACTGGTCGGCGGCGCCCTTGGAGCAACCATAGGGCGAGTGAAAGTCGAGCGGCCGGCTTTCGTCGATGCCCTGGGGGTGGGCCGCCAGCGCCCAGCGCCCCGGTTGCGCGACCAGGGCGACCCCGGCCAGATCACCGTAGACTTTGTTGGTCGAAGTGAAAACCACCGCCGGGGGGCAGAGCGCCTGCCGGGCAGCTTCCAGCACGTTGAGCGTGCCGAGCGCGTTGACCTCAAAGTCCCGGCGCGGGTCGGTCAGCGAGGTGGTGACGGCGACCTGCGCCGCGAAGTGAAAGACGGTGTCACACTCACCGGTGGCGGCGCGCACCCCGGCGGCATCCCGCACATCGCCGCGGATAAAGGTCAGGCGGGCGCCGTGCTGAGCACGCAACCAATCGAGATTCTGCGCCGTGCCCTGGCGGGCCAGGTTATCGTAAATCGTCACCCGGACGCCCAGGCGCAGTAAGCGATCCGCCAGATTGGTACCGATAAAGCCCGCGCCGCCGGTGATGAGTACCTGCTCCACCTAGTGCTACCTCCCTGTACGGCCATCCTCCGCAGCGAATGGTCCAACGTCTGGTCGCGGTCGCTATATCTAACGGGAGGTCGTAGTGGATAGTATGTGGATGATGCTGGATACGCCGAGATCGCCCGCCAATTGTCACGGTATGGCACATGATCTGCTTCCATGAACAGCAGGGCGGACTCTTGTATCGCGGCGGCGTCCGTGCTATAATGAGGGTGCGTTATGTAGAGTCGTGGCGCCCCGTGACGTGGGCAAGCGCCGCGAAGGATCACACGCAGGTTGCTTATGAATCAAAAGGCGAACCCCGCCGCGCCGGTTCCCCAGGAGCCGGCCCCGGATCTCGCGGACGCCCCGGCCCCCTCCGGCCCCGCGGACGCCCCATCTCCGTCTCCCGACCCCTACACCGTTGCGGGTGTGCGCTTCGCCCACCGCGCCGAGGCCGAATTCGCCCAACTGCTGGAGTTCTACCAGATCGAGTGGCGTTACGAACCCGACGAGTTCCCGCTGGAGTGGCACGATGGGCGCGTCACTCGCCAGTTCCGCCCCGACTTCTACCTGCCGGAGTACGACCTCTATATCGAACTGACGGTTATGAAGCAGAGCCTGGTGCGGCGTAAGAACCGCAAGCTGCGCCTGTTGCGCCAACTCTACCCGCACATCCAGATCAAGCTGCTCTATCGCCGCGACTTCCAGCGCCTGCTGGCCGGGTTCGGGCTGCCCGCCACGGCGATTGAACCCCCGGCGACCGGACCTGATAAGTGCGCGGCGGCATAGCCGTCCCCGGCGCCCGCGCCCTGGACGCCGCTATCGCCGAAGTGCTTATTGACGAACCCACCTTGCAGGCGCGGGTGCGCGCGCTCGGCGCCGAGATCACCGCGCGCTACGCGGGCGGCCCGGCGCCGGTGCTGGTCGGCGTGATCAAGGGCGTGACGTTCTTCATGGCCGATCTGGTGCGCGCCATCGACCTGCCGGTGGAAATGGACTTCCTCGCCATCAGCCGCTATGGGCCGCACGCGCGGGGCAGCCGGGCGGCGGTCGCAGTGCTCTACGACCTGACCACGGCGATCACCGGGCGGCCCGTGATCCTGGTGGAAGACGTGATCGACACCGGGCTGCCGGTGGCCTTCCTGCTGCGCATGTTGCGCGTCCGCCAACCGGCCTCGCTCGAAGTCTGCGCCCTGCTCGACCGGCAGAGCGTCCGCCTGATCGACATCCCCCTGACCTACGTGGGCTTCCGCATCCCCGACCGCTTCGTCGTCGGCTACGGCCTCGACTACCGGGAGCAATACCGCAACCTGCCCTACATCGGAGTCCTGCGCCCGGAACACGCCCAGGATAGCCCCCGGCCACTGGCGGGTTAGATCCGCAGCGGAAGTCGGGCGCTTACTAGGCACAAAAAAGGGGCGAGTCTACACTCACCCCGTAATTGCTGTATTGTTGCTCATACCCACCTGGCTGGAGGGCCGATTCCCCAGCGGCGCTAGGCGCTTTCGGGCAGGTAGGTCGCATCCTCCAGTTCGTCCGCGTTGAGTTCGCGGTCCGAGCGGGAGAGGAGCAGCGGCGGGCGGCGGTCGTTGATGACCTCGCCGGTGACGACGCAGCGGCGCACGCCTTCCATCGAGGGTAGCTCGTACATGATGTCGAGCAAGACCTCGTCGATGGTGCTGCGCAGGCCGCGGGCGCCGGTCTTGAGTTCCAGGGCGCGGTCGGCCACGGCTTCGAGTGCATCGGTGCTGAAGGCCAGTTCCACCCGGTCGAGGGCGAAGAACTTCTGGTACTGCTTGATCACCGCGTTCTTCGGCTCGGTCAGGATGCGCATTAGCGTGGCTTTGTCCAGCGAATTGAGCGACACCACCATGGGCAGGCGCCCGACGAATTCCGGGATCAGGCCGTACTTCAGCAAGTCTTCCGGGATCACCTGGGACATCACAGCGGACGCGGCCTCGTCAGGGTCCTCATTACGATGGAAGCCCATAGCCCGCCCGCCGCCGACACGCCGCGAGATGATCTCGTCCAGCCCCTCGAAGGCGCCGCCGCAGATAAAGAGTATGTTGCTGGTGTCGATCTGGATGAAGTCCTGGTGCGGGTGCTTGCGACCGCTCTGGGGCGGCACATTGGCGACCGTGCCCTCGATGATCTTGAGCAACGCCTGCTGCACGCCCTCGCCCGACACATCGCGGGTGATCGAGGGGTTGTCGCTCTTGCGGGCGATCTTATCGATCTCGTCGATATAGACGATACCCTTCTCGGCGCGGGCAATATCGAGATCGGCGGCCTGGAGCAGGCGCAGCAGGATATTCTCCACATCTTCGCCGACATAGCCGGCTTCGGTCAGCGCCGTGGCATCGGCGATGGAGAACGGCACGTCGAGGATCTTCGCCAGGGTCTGGGCCAGCAGGGTCTTGCCGGAACCGGTGGGGCCGAGCAGCAGGATGTTGCTCTTTTGCAGTTCGACATCGTCGCCGCGATTATTGCTGCCGATGCGCTTGTAGTGATTGTAGACGGCCACGGAGAGCACCTTCTTGGCGCGATCCTGGCCGATCACATACTGGTTCAGCAGTTCGTAGATGCGCTTGGGTTTGAGGATGGTGCGCCCGATGTTGACTTCGGGCTTCTGGACACTGGTTTCCTCTTCGTCGATAATTTCCCGGCAGAGGTCCACGCACTCGTCGCAAATATAAACCGAGTTCGGGCCGGCAATGAGGCGCCGGACATCATCCTGGCTTTTGCCGCAAAAGGAGCAATGATACTGAGGTTTGCCGCCGCGGGTACCGGCCATGCTGTCTCCCTCTCTTCATACACGCCACGCCGGGGCGAAAATCGGGATCCCCTCGGCGGTCAACAGGTCGGTAAGCCGCCCGGAGCACGCACGGATCGTGCCCGGATGGGGCGGCGGATAAGGGAGGGGCCACACGGTGGTGGTGGCCCCTCCCCCGTGGCGGAGCCGGGACCGGTTAGGCCACGCTCTCCTTTTTCTTGCCGTCGCTCTTCGCGTCCTCGTTCTTGACACCCTCGGCGGCATCGCCGCTGATCGCGGCCATGCTGGTCACAACCTCGTCGATGATCCCGTAGTCCAGGGCCTGCTGCGAATCCATGTACAGGTCGCGGTCAAAGTCGTGGGCGATACGCTCCAGCGTCTGGCCGGTGTGCTTGGACATGATCTCGCGGATCTTCGACTGCATGCGCAGCAACTCGCGGGCCTGGATTTCCACATCGGGGGCATAGCCGCCGATCTGACCGACTCCCGCCGGGTGCATGTGGATTGTCGAGTTGGGCAGCGCCAGGCGCTTGCCCTTGGTCCCGGCGCACAGCAGGATGGTCGCCATCGAGGCCGAGCTACCGATGCAGATAGTGGACACATCCGGGCGGATAAACTGCATGGTGTCGTAGATCGCCAGCCCGGCGGTCACGGAGCCACCCGGACTGTGGATATACAACTGCACATCCCGCTCCGGGTCTTCATAGTCCAGGAAAAGCAACTGCGCGACGACAATATTGGCGATATTATCGTCGATGGGCGTGCCGATGAAGATAATCCGGTCGCGCAACAAGCGCGAATAGATATCATAGACGCGCTCGCCCCGATTCGTGCTCTCGACCACATACGGGACGATAGCCTGCGGCGAGAAAGACCGATCCATTGTATGCCTCCTATGGGGCTAGCCATTATTAGTATACAGCATCAATTGCCATATAGCAATATTGTATCCAGCCCATTTGTTCGATTTTGCATGGGTGGGCGCCATGCTCCAGCCGGCTAAGTGGCCCGCGTTATTCGGGGGGGCCGGACGCCGGCTCGGCGTCGATGGCCTCGCCGGTGCCGAGCACTTCGGCGGCGCCGCCGGCGGTTTCCAGCGGCCCCGGCTCCTGCTCAGTCGCCGAGACGGCGCCGCTGGGCACAGACTCAGCGGCGGGCACCGTGGCGCCTTCCGCTTCGGCGGTTGCATCCGAGGACACGACTGCGCCGCCCGTTTCGACCCCGGCGTCCGGCGATGCGACGGCATCCGCCGTTTCGGATTCGCCGGATGCCTGCACGGGTGCGGCAGACTCGACAGGCTCATCTCCCCGCCCTTCGGCGATGGCGATCAACCGGTCGGTGAGTTTACGTTCAAAGAGCCGGTTGCTGATCTGTTCGCGCTGCTGGGGCGTATCGATCAAGCCGCGCAACTGCTCGGCCTGCGGATTGTCGGCGTAGGGCGCCAGGATCTGGGCCATCTCGGCCTCGACCTCGTCATCCGACACATCGATATTCTCGCGGCGGGCGAACTCGCGCAGCACCAGCAATTCCTTGAGCGCGGTGCGGGCCGGCTCACGCTGGGCCTCGCGCCAATCCTTCTCGGTCGTGCCCTCATAGGTGAAATAGCGGGCCGGGGCAATGCGGCGCTGCTGGAGATCGGCGGCCAGCCGCTCGTAGCGGTGGTCCACCTCGTGGTCGATCATCGCCGCCGAGACTTCCACGTTGCTGCGCGCCTGCAACTGCGTAAGGGCTTCCTGCACTTGCTTGGAGCGGACGGCCCGCTCGCCCTCGGCGCGCAAGGTCTCCTCCATGCGCGTGCGCAGTTCCTCGACCGTATCGGCCTGGCCCGCGCGCTTGGCGAACTCGTCGTCCAGTTCCGGCAGATCGGCTTCCTGAATCGCCGTGACCTTGACGTGGACCGTCGCTTCCTTGCCGCGCAGGTCTTCGTTCGTGTACGCTTCAGGGAAGGTGATGGCGAAATCCTTCTCCTCGCCCACCTGCATGCCGACAATGTTCTCGTCGATCTCGCGCGGCCAGACCGGGCCGGTCTTCCGGCTCAGTTCCAGCGTCTGGCCTTCGCCGGTCATCTCCGGCACGGGACCCTCGATAGTGAAGGTCTCCAGGTCGATGGTCACCCGGTCGCCCCACTGCGCGGCGCGGGCTTCCGCCGGATCGTGCCACTCGGCTTCGCGGCGACGCAGGCGGCCGATCATCTCGTCGACATCGCCCTCTTGCATCTCGAACGGCTCGCGCTCCACGCGGAGGTCGGCGTAGTCGCCGACCTCGACCAGCGGCTCCAGATCGAAGATCACATGGATGCGCAGCGGGTCGGTGCTCTCAATATGCGCGTCGCTCAGCTCGGCGCCCTGCAAGTTCTCCTGCTCGATGGCGTCCTTGACGCCGGTCGCCATCAGGCTCTCGCTGGCTTCCTGGATCAAGGCATCCCGGCCGACATAGCGTTCAAAAAGTTGGCGGGGCGCCTTGCCCGGACGGAAGCCGGGAATATTCACCTTCTGGACCAGGCGCTGATACGTTTTTTGCAGGGCCGGCTCGATTTCCTGGGGCTCAAACTCCATCATGAGCGCCACCTGGCGATCCGGCAGATCTTCGCGCGTGATTTGCACTGCTGTCATTCTCCTTTAGTAACAAGCGCGGCCTGGGGCCGCGTCCAGCCTGCATTATACCAAATAACGAGGGCCTTTGGGAAGCACGACGAACTCCCGCGGGCCATCTACCGGCAACTTACCGGTGAAAGCAGCCCTGAAGCGATTGCGAAGCAGTTGCTACAGTGGACGCCGCCGCTGCCGCCGCAAGCGCCCCATACCGGCCGGCCGCCACCGGATATAATCTGCGAGAAGTACGCAACATGCTTCGTGGGCGCCCGTACAACAGCTACAGATAGCAGGTGGAATTTGCCTTGACTCTCGACGGGGCCGGATGTTACACTCAAGAGGGCCGGCGCCCGGATCTACAGCTTTGCAGCACCCCCATTCTCCAACAGGGCGCCCCGCGGTGCGTCTACACTGCCCATTATGGAGCCAAAGGTTGACAGTATGACCAACGCATCCGGCGCCCTGCTGGTCGTCGATGACGACGAAATGAATCGCCAGATGCTGGCCCGCCGCCTGGCCCGCCAGGGATTCCGGGTGACGACGGCCCAGAACGGCCGCGAGGCGTTGCAGTTGATCCGCAGCCGGCCCTTCGACCTCATGCTGCTGGACGTGATGATGCCCGAACTGAGCGGGCTGGAATTGCTGCGCATTGTCCGCAAGATCCGCTCCATCGCCGAGTTGCCCATTATCATGACCACCGCGCTGGACGGCAGCCAGGATATCGTGGACGCGCTGGAGTTCGGGGCGAACGACTATGTGACGAAGCCCTTTGACTTCGCGGTCGTGCTGGCGCGCATCCAGGCCCACTTGCAGATCAAGCGGCTGGTCCAACCAGCCGCATCCCCTGTAACGCTGGGCCAACTAAACGGCGGCGTACCGGGCGGGGCGCCCGGCGCTGTGGTCGCCGGCAAATACCGGATCGACTCGCTGATTGGCGCGGGGTCCGCCGGGACCGTCTACCGGGCCACGCACGTGATCCTGGGCCACCAGGTGGCGGTCAAGATTCTGCGCACCAACGCCACGACAACGCCGGAGCAACGGGCGCGTTTCCAGCGCGAAGGCGTAGCCGCCTGCCGGATCAAGCACCCCAACGCTGTCGCCGTGATGGATTTCGGCGTTACCCCCGACGGGATTACCTACCTGGTGATGGAGTTGCTGGAAGGCCACGCACTGGCCGACGAACTAACCGTCGCCGGCCCGCTGCCGCCCGCGCGCTGCCTGGAGATCGTGCTGCCCCTGTGCGCTGTGCTGGCTGAAGCGCATCGCCTCGGCATCATCCATCGGGAC
>JAICKM010000549.1 GCA_025927935.1 Chloroflexia bacterium
CGATACAGTTCGTGTTCGGCGATATACGCTTCCACGGCGGGGGGCACCAGGTAGCGAATCGTGCGCCCGGCGGCGACGCGAGCGCGCAAATCGGTGGCGCTGATGGCGATCAGCGGCGCGGGCACCGGATCGATGCAATCCCGCAGAGCGGGCAGGGCGGCGTCGAGGCGCGGCCAGGGCACCTGCACTGCGGGCCGGGGCGCGACGGCCAGCCGGGTCTGCGCGATGATCCCGGCGGGGTCGCGCCAGGCCAGCAGGTTCGCCAGCGAGTCCTCGCCGATGATGAACCAGAAGGCGGCATCCGGCCCCCAGGCGGCGCGCAGCCGGGAGAGGGTATCCACGGTATAGCTCACTCCGGGATGATCGAGGTCGGCGCGCGAAATCTGGAAGCGCGGATTATCGGCGATGGCGCGCTCGATCATCGCCAGGCGCGCGGACGCGGGCGTGGTGCGCCGGCCTCGCTTGAGCGGTTGGATGGCGGCGGGCAAGAAGAGCACCGAGTCGAGGTGCAGCGCATCGGCGGCCTCCTGGGCGATAATCAGATGGCCGTAGTGGATGGGATCGAAGGTACCGCCGAGGATGCCGAGTCGCTGCGGCATTAGCTCACGACCGTCACTTCCGCCGCCGGCAGGGCCTCGCGCAGGGCCAGCGCCACCACGCCCGATGTCTGCCCCTCGGTTTCCGGCGCGGTCCAGAACTCGACATGCAGCTTGAGTTTGTCGCCGGAGATGTTTTCCACGCGGGTGGCCGGGGCGGGGCTTTTGCAGACCTGCGGTATCGCTTCCAGGACCTCGGCAATCTTGCTGGTCAGGCTGCTCAACGTGTGCTCCTGCAACGTGATCGTAACGCTGATGATGTCCCGCTGCAAGTTAAAGGCGCTGCGGTTGGTAAGGATCTCGCCGAAGATGGTGCTGTTCGGCACGATCACCTGCACCCCTTCCGGCGTGCGCAGCGTGGTCACGCGCAACTCAATCGTCTGCACGGTGCCCGTGACCGGTGAGCCGCGCTCGACGGTGATCACGTCGCCGATCTGAAAGGGGCGCTCGATGAGCATGTAGATCCCGGCGATGATATTTTTGAGCAAGTCCTGGAAGGCCAGCGAAATCGCCAGGCCGATGGTGCCGATCAGGGTCAGCAGGCCGGTCCAGTCCACGCCGAAGGTCGGCAAGACCATGATGACGGCGAGCAGGCCGATGCCGATCTGGGCCAGATTGCCGAGCAGGGCGGCCATGTTCACGGCGATCCGCTTGTGCATCCCCAGCCGCAAGATCCATCCGCGCACCAGGCGGGCGATCAACAGGCCGGCGATCAGGATCGCCGCGGCCCGCAACAGGTTGAACAACAAGATGGCGGCGTCTCGATCCGATAGCCCCAATATCATCGATCCGAACTCCACCCTTTCCGGCCCTGGTTCGCTCCCGCGCGTGCCGACCGGCCATGCCGGTTAATAGCCGATATAGCGCGCCACCAGGCTCCGCGCGACGGCGGGATCGTCCGTGCCTTTGACGATCACCCGGCCGTCGGGGAACACGGTCAACTCAGCCGGATCGCCGCCGTTGGCCGCGGCCAGGCTGAGCCGGGCCAGGTAGGCGTTCGCCAGGACATTCCCGGCGGCGCCCGTCCGCCAGCGGCCGGCCACGGCAGCCAGATCGATGCGGCTGCCGCCCATGCGCACCTGTACCGTCTGCCGCCCGCAGAGCTGCGTGCCGTCCAGCGCGGCGCGCGATCCGCCGCCCAGGAACTCAAACTCATGCCGCCCGCAGGCCGGGCATTCGGGATCAGGCACGCCGTCGCCCAGCCGGTCGAACCGCCCCTCCCACACGTCCAGCGCCAGCAAGCCGCGCGGCGGGTCGCCGCCCAGCAGCAATTGCAGCGCGGCGGCCCCGGCTAGTCCGGCCACTACCTGTACGGCCGGGCCGAGCACGCCCGCCGTCTCGCAGGTGGGGCTGGCACCGGGCGGCGGCGGGGCATCGAAGAGACAACGCAGACACGCCGTCTCGCCCGGTCGCACGACCATGACCATGCCCGACGTACCCAGCACGGCGCTATAGATCCAGGGCCGCCCGGCCTGCACGCAGGCGTCGTTGAGCAAGTAGCGCGCCGCGAAGTTGTCGGTCGCGTCGAGCACCAGATCCGTATCGGCGATGAGTTCGCCGATGTTTTCCGTGGTGGCATCGACGACCTGCGGCTCCAGCACCACGCCGCTGTTGATCGCCTGCAGATGTGCTTGCGCCGCGATCGCCTTGGGTAAGGCGGCGGCCACATCGGCCTCGGTGTACAGCACCTGGCGCTGCAAATTGTGCAATTCGAGGTAATCACGGTCGATCAGGCGCAGAGTGCCCACGCCCGCGCGGGTCAGGCTCTCGGCCAGCGCCGAGCCGAGGGCGCCCAGCCCCAGGATGGCGACCTGCGCCACGCGCAGGCGTGCCTGCCCGGTCCGCCCGACACCGGGCAACACCATCTGGCGAGAATATCGGCTCCATTCGTCCATGACGATCCTCCTGGCGCCGCCCGGCAGCGCCCCTGTTATCGGCTATAGGTGCCCATCCACTCGCCGCGCGCCAGCACATGCCCGGACATCGCCGTGCGTAGCCTGTCCACCGTGGCTGCCGCCGGGAGGGAGAGTGCGGTATCGAGGGCATAGAGGCGGAAATAGTAATGGTGGGTGCCGCTCGGCGGGCAGGGGCCGCCATACCCCGGCTTGCCGAAGCCGTTCAGCCCTTGCCGGCTCCCATCCGGTCCGGCGGGCGCGACCGGCACGCTCTCCGCCAGGCTCCGCGCTGTGGCAGGCAGCGCGTAGATGAGCCAGTGGGTAAACGTGCCGCCCGGCGCATCGGGATCCTCCACGACCAACGCCAGGCTCGCGGTCCCCGCAGGCGGGCCGACCCATTGCAGCGGGGGCGAGTGGTCGCCCCCGTCGCACGTGTACATCCGGGGTATCGCCTGCCCCGCGGCAAATGCGGAACTCATCAGCCCCAGGTCGGTGCCCGTTTTCGGCGTCAAGTTCACGCCCGATCCACACCCGCCCAGGACCAGCGCCACCAGGCTGCTCAGCAGAAGTTTTCGCCCACCGTTGGAGTCTCCTCGCATACCAATCCCACCCGCAAGACTCCTGCGACTGCTCGCGCAGCGATGCGTAGCACATGACCGGCGACTGACCGCTATGCCGTCAGCGCCGCCTCGATGGCGCCGGGCAGGTCAGCAACGGCGCGGGCCTGGATGTCGCCGTCCACGCGCGGAGCACGGCCGGTCTTCGGGTAGATCGCCCGCCGGAAGCCCAGCTTGGCCGCCTCGTTTAAGCGGCGGTCGAGCTGGCCCACGCTGCGCAGCTCCCCCGACAGCCCCACTTCTCCGATCACCGCCAGTTCGGGGTCCACCTGCACATTCTTAAACGAGGAAGCGATAGCCACCGCCACGGCGAGGTCCACCGCCGGCTCGTCGATCTTCAGGCCGCCGACGACGTTGACATACACGTCCTGGTTGTACAGCGGCACGCCCATGCGCTTGGTCAGCACGGCCAGCAGCAGATGCAGGCGGTTGATGTCGATGCCGTTGGCCGTGCGGCGGGGCATGCCGGTGGCGCTGGGCGTGGTCAGCGCCTGCACTTCCACCAGCAATGGGCGCGTGCCCTCCATCGTCACGGCCACCGTGGAGCCGGACACGCCACTGCTCCGTTCGGCCAGGAACGCGGCGGAGGGGTTGGGCACCTCGATCAGCCCCTCGGCGGCCATCTCGAAGACGCCCACTTCGTTGGTCGAGCCGAAGCGGTTCTTAACGCTACGCAGCAGGCGATACTGGTGGAAGCGATCGCCTTCCAGGTAGAGCACGGCGTCCACCATATGCTCCAGCACGCGCGGCCCGGCGATATTGCCCTCTTTGGTCACATGGCCGACCAGGAACATTGGGATATGCGAGGTCTTGGCCTGCTTCATCAGAGCCGCCGTCGACTCGCGTACCTGGGTCACGCTGCCCGCTGTGGACGGCAATTCGGGCAGGAACACCGTCTGGATCGAGTCGATCACGACCAGCCCCGGCTTCATCTGGTTGATGTGGTTGCGCACCGTGTCCAGATCGCTCTCGCCCAGCAGGTAGAGATCGGGCTGGTTCAGCCCCAGCCGCTCGGCGCGCAGCTTGATCTGCTGGATCGATTCCTCGGCGGAGACATACAGTACTTTTCGGTTATTTGTTGCCAATTGTGCACTTATGTCTAATAATAGCGTGCTTTTGCCAATTCCTGGGTCTCCGCTCATTAGGGTCAGCGAGCCGGGCACCACGCCGCCGCCCAGTACGCGATTGAACTCGCTCCCCGGCACCACCAGGCGGGGGAAGGCATCGGCGCTGACTTCGGGCAGGGGCACCGGCTTGCCGCCGTCGGCGCGCAGCATCGCTGCCGCGCGATTGACGGCCGCCGCCGACCCGCCCTCGACCGTGATCTCGGTAAAGGTGTTCCACTCGCCGCAGTCGGGGCAGCGGCCCTGCCACTTGGGCGATTCGCTGCCGCACTGCTGGCAGACATACATGATCTTGCTTTGCGACCGGGGGGGCATGGATGGCTCTCCTGCTAGGCTGGCGCCGATCAAATGTTCTATTCTGCTATTATACCATGTCCGCCCGGCCCGTGCTACAGACGGCAAAGGCCGGTCGCACGCAGCGACCGGCCTCGCGGGTAGCGGTGCCTACCTAAACGACGTTGTCGCCCTCATCCTGGCCCGGGGGCGGGACCACCGGTTGTGTGTCCGCCGGCGCCGGCTGATCCACGTGCGGAGCGGCGGGGTGGTCGTGATGGAACAGCCCGGTCACGGCGTCATGGATGCCGCGCGCCAGGTCGTGCGATCCTTCCGCCACCGCGTGCCCCGCTTCGGGACCCAGGTTCATGATATTGTCGATCAGGCCATGACTGTGTTTCTCGGC
>JAICKM010000506.1 GCA_025927935.1 Chloroflexia bacterium
ATGACCTTCTCGCAGCCGGTGGACGATGAGAGCAAGCCGAAGTACATCGAGCAGTTCGCCACCGAGGCACATAATATGCTCAACACTACCGACGCATTCATGTCGGTGGACATCTTCGGCTATACTGTGTGGCCCGATCAGAACGGCAAGCCGCTCAACGCCGTCATCGGCCAGGTCTTCCCGAATTTGATCGGCCACACCGATTATATTTGCCCGATGATTTATCCGTCGCACTTCAGCCGCGGAGAAATGGGCTTTAGCGATCCGAATGCGCACCCGTATGAGATCATCAAGCAAGCCGGCATCTATACCGAGGAGCGGATGGTCGGGCAGCGGGCGAAATACCGGCCGTGGCTACAGGGCTTTGATTGGACGCACCTGGTCTACGACGCGCATTTGTATCGCTTGCAGATCCAGGCGGCGGATGAAACAGGCGCTGCGGGATGGATGTTCTGGGACCCCAGCAACGTCTATTCCGTCGGTGGGTTCCTGCCGGAGCCGTAAGGCTTCCCGGCAGAGACTCATCAGGAGGAGGAGTTTGTGTCGCGGCAACGCTATTTTTCCGATTATGGTCGCGCCGTCTCGCGGCGTGAGCAACACGCCAACATCATCCCGTATCTGGCGATCGCCCTGCTCGCGCTCCTCGCTCTCGTCCTAACACGCGTGGCCCCGCCCCAGGCGGCCATCAATATCAGCGGGCGAATCATCGACTCGTATACCGGGCAGCCGATTGTCGGGGCCAATGTGGCGGTCCTGGCTTCGGCGGGCCCGGACAACGTTCCGGCGGTCGCCAATAGTGGCGGTGTCTCCATTGTGGGCACCCAGCCGGTCACAGTGGCCGGCATCAGTACCACTACCACTACGCTGCCCGCTCCCGCCCCTGTCGTGACCACTACCAGTGCCGCCGATGGGGGCTTTACCTTGGTCAACCTGGGCGTGGCAAACCCAGTGCTGCGCATTGAGCAGCCCGGCTACGCGCCGCAGCAAATTCCCAGCGGGGGGCGCAGCGGACTCGATATCCGCCTGGTGCCCGACACGCTGCGCGGCACGGTCAGCGATGCCGCGGGCCATCCGGTCGCGGGGGCCACCGTGGCCGTCGGCGATCAGGTCGTGAGCACCGGTAGCGACGGCGGCTACACGCTCTCCGGCATTGGCGCGGAGCACAAGTTGTTGGTGAAGGCGCCCGGCTTTGCCCTGGCGCGCACCGAGTTCGGCGCCACCACCCAGCAGAACGTCACCTTGACTCCCTTTGCCGCCCGCGCCATCTATGTCAATGCCGATACTATGGCCTCGTCCGGCAAGTTCTACAACCTGATCAAGCTGGCAAACGACACCGAGATCAACGCCATGGTCATTGACGTGAAGGCGGATACGACCGGTTATGTGCTCTACAACAGCGCATTGCCGCAAGTGCAAGCGGCCGGCGCCGCCAACCCGATGATCGGCGACCTGCGCAGCCTGATCGATACGCTGCATAAGAACAACATCTATGTCATCGCGCGCCAGGCGCTGTTCTGGGACGAGAAGCTGGTGGCGGCGCATCCCGACTGGGCCATCAAGAGCAAGAGCACGGGCGGCCCCTGGCAGGATGCCTACGGGCACCACTGGGCCAATCCCTTCCGCCAGGAAGTCTGGGACTATAATATCGCCATCGCCAACGAAGTCGCGTCGCTGGGCGCCGACGAGATCCAGTTCGACTATGTGCGTTTCCCGTCGGACGGCAATCTGGCCGATACTGATTATGGCGTGCCCGATTCCCAAACCCGCGCCAGCGCCATTACCGGCTTCCTTCAGGCCGCGCATAAGGAACTCTCCAAGAGTGGCGCTTTCATCGCGGCGGACGTGTTTGGCCTCAGCCCTATCGTGAACGACGACCTGGGCATCGGCCAGCAGTTCGATGAACTGGTGCAGTATCTGGACTACATCTGCCCGATGGCCTATCCGTCCCACTATGCCGACGGCTTCCTCGACTTCGACAAGCCCGCCGAGCATCCGACGGAGGTCGTCGGCTATACCTTGCAACAGGCCCAGGCCAAGATGCTCAAGAGCAGCGCGCGCTTGCGCCCCTGGTTGCAAGACTTCACCCTCGGCGGGGTCGTCTACGATGCGAACCGGGTCCGCGGGCAGATCGAGATCTCCGAGAAGGACAATACCTCCGGCTGGATGCTCTGGAACTTCGACAACATCTACACCCAGGCGGCGCTCAAGCCCGGCTCCTAGCGAGTGCCGAGTGCTGAGTGCTGAGTACGACGGTGCTGCGTGCTGAGGGCTGACGGCTGACGGCTGCAAATGTGTGATGTGTCAAGTACCGCGCTGCCCCTGGCAACCGCGGTACTTGGCTTTTAGGGGGTGCTATGGAGTTTAGCCAGGAGGCGTTTCTCGCGTTTTTGCTGGCCGCCAAGCGGGTGCCCCAGGTGGCGCAGGGCGACGATGCGACCGTGCCGGCGCTGCTCCCCGGTGCGCCGCAATTGGAGTATCGGGATGGCGCATTTCTGTACCGCGATGGGTACATTGGCGGCGCGTACTTCGTGGGGCAGGAGACCGTCTACTACGAAGATGTCCCCATCTGGGCGATGAGCTATGCCGGGGGAGTGGCCCCCACCATCACCGCGGACGTCGAGATCGCGGCCATCTACGCTTTCTTGCGCGCCGCGCTGCTCCAGGTCACGCCCGAACGGCCCTACCGTGGCCCGCAGACCTTCCAAGAAGGCCCTTATACCTACGCCGACGACAGCGCGGGCGGTCTGCACGCCTTCTGGGGCCGCGAGACAATCAGCCAGGACAACCGCACCATTTACGCCCTGCGCTACAGCGGCGGTTTCCTGCGCTAGCCGCCCGCGCCGGTGATTATGATGGG
The DNA here is from genome assembly GCA_025927935.1 of Chloroflexia bacterium. Next base: position 2,858 of record JAICKM010000506.1, read on the forward strand.
CGGCGGGGCCGGTTTCAAACCGGCCCCTACATCGCTTCTCCCTTGGGATTTGGGCGGCAGGCGTGTGGGCGACGGGCCGGGATGCGGCAGGGGCGGGTGGTATGCGCCATCCGCCCCTGGTGTTATACGCCAACGCGCTTGGCTTGCGCCGGACCTAACCCTGCGCCGGCGGCCCAGGGATCCCGGACGGCGGGCGCGTGGCGCCCGGCGCGGGACCGCCCGGTTGCGGGGGTGGCGCGGCGAAGCCGGGCGGTGGTGCCGCCTGAGTCGGGGTGCCGACCCGTGCCACCGAGGCGGGTAGCGCCTCCGGCGCCTGCGCGGGCCGTACTTCGTGCCGCGGAATCGCCGGTGGCGTTCCTGTCCCGGCGCCCATCATGGTAGCGGCGGCCGATCCTACATGCGGGATCAGGCTCAGCAACTCCAGCGGTACGGGGAAGATGATCGTCGAATTGCGCTCGGTGGCGATCTCCGTCAAGGTTTGCAGATAGCGCAACTGGATCGACGCCGGCTCCGAGCCGATGATCTTGGCGGCATCGGCCAGCATTTGCGACGCCTGGTATTCGCCGTCGGCGTGGATGATCTTGGCTCGCTTTTCGCGCTCGGCCTCCGCCTGGCGGGCCATCGCCCGCTGCATCGACTGCGGTAGTTCCACATCCTTCACCTCGACGATGTTGACTTTGATGCCCCACGGCTCGGTCTGCTCGTCGATGATCTGCTGCAACCGTTGGTTGATCGCTTCGCGATGCGACAGCATCTCGTCCAACTCCGACTGGCCCAGCACCGACCGCAAGGTCGTCTGCGCGATCTGCAAGGTGGCGCGGATATAGTCCGTGACTCGCGTCACGGCCCGCCCAGGGTCCGTGACCTGGAAGTACAGCACGGCGTTCACGCGCACCGTCACGTTATCGCGGGTGATAACCTCCTGCGGCGGTATCTCTAAGGTAATCACGCGCAAGTCGATCTTCACCATGCGGTCCAGTACCGGCAACAGGAAGAACAGCCCCGGCCCGCGCGGCCCGACGAGCCGCCCTAGGCGGAAGATCACCCCGCGCTCATACTCCTGGACCACCTTTATCGACGAGCTTGCCAGTACCAGGAGGATCACCACGATGATCACCAGGTAAAGTAAGAGCGAGAATAAATCAGACATGACGAACATCCTCCTTGTGTTATGCGTCGATCACGCGTCCCCCAGCGGGACTGTCTTCGTGGGATCCTCGGCCACACTGGTCGTAGGCCCTGCCGGATGGACATACAGGGTCAATCCATCGATACCCGTGACCGTCACTTCTTGCCCGATGGGCACCGGGCCGTTGGTGCTGACTGCGCGCCACAGCGCCCCCTCGAAGAAGACCATGCCGCGCGGGGCCAGGGGTTCGCGCACCTCGGCGGTACGGCCCATCATCCCCTCGACCCCGGTGGTCGGTTGGCGGCGGCGGGCCTGGAACGCTTTGTAGATGCCGAAGAAAAAGGCGGCGCCGATAGTGCCGGTCAGCGCGATGATGGCCCAGGGCGACACCGCCGGCACGCCGGGCGCCTGGGACGTGTCAATCAGCAGCAGCCCGCCCAGCGCCAGCGAGGCGACCCCGCCCGCCGTCAGGATGCCGTGCGTCGTCATGAACAGGTCGGCGATGAACAGCACGAAGGCGAAGCCGATGAGCACCACGCCGGTCAGGTTGACCGGCAACATGCCCAGCGACACCAGCCCCAGCAGCAGCATAATGACCCCCGCCACGCCGGGGAAGACCAGGCCGGGATTGAACACTTCGGCGGTGAGCGCCAACCCGCCCAGGGTGATCAGCGTGTAGGCCAGGCTGGAGTTGGTCAGCAGCAGCAGGAAGTCCTCGATGTTGTTCATTGGCGTATCGATGAGCGTGGCGCCCTGTGTATGCAGCGTCACCTTCTGATCGCCCAGGGAGACCACGCGCCCGTCGGCCTTGTCCAGGGCTTCGGTCAGTGTCGAGGCCATGTAATCCACGATGTGCTGGTCGACAGCTTCCGGCGCGGTGGCCGCGATGCTCTCGCGGATCGAGCGCTCCGCCCAATCGGCGTTGCGCCCGCGGATCTCGGCGATATTCCGCAGGTGGGCCACCGAGAAATTGGTGATTTTCTGGAGCAGTTCCTGCTCGCTAGTCCCGCTGGTAGGTGTCTGCTGGGGATCGGGAGTCGGCGCCGGCGCCGTGCCACCTTCCAACACCGGGTGGGCCGAGCCGATTGTGGTGCCGGGCGCCATCACGGCGACATGCGCGGCATAGGTAATGAAGACCCCCGCCGAGGCCGCCCAGGCGCCGCTGGGCGACACATAGACCATCACCGGCACGCGGCTGTTGAGAATATCCTGCGTGATTTGCTCCATCGAGTCGAGTTGCCCGCCGGGGGTGTTGAGTTGGATGACCAGGATGGAGTTCCCGTCGGCTTCGGCCAGTTCGATGCCCCGCTTGACATAGGCCGCGGTGACGGGATTCACGTCGGCGTCGAAGGTG
>JAICKM010000720.1 GCA_025927935.1 Chloroflexia bacterium
GCGGTCGTGGACGAAGGTGCCCTGCACGCGCACCGGCTTGGCGGCATTCGGGTCCTGGAAGAGCATGTCGCCTTTGCCCAGCAGGCGCTCGGCCCCCGGCGTGTCGAGGATGACCCGGCTGTCGATCTGCGACGTCACCATGAAGGCGATGCGCGCGGGGAAGTTCGCCTTGATCAGCCCGGTCAGGACATCGACCGAGGGGCGCTGGGTGGCGATGATCAGGTGGATGCCGGTGGCGCGGGCGAGCTGGGCCAGGCGGCAGAGCGCGGTCTCCACGTCTTCGGGCGAGACCAGCATCAGGTCGGCCAGCTCGTCGATGATGAGCACGATGTAGGGCATCGGTTCCATCGCCGGGTTGGCGCGCGCCGCGGTGTGATACTGCTCGATGTTGCGGAAGATGCGGCTGATGCCGTCGGCGTCCTTGCTGCCGCGGGCGAAGATCTTATAGCGGCGCTCCATCTCCCACAGCAGCCACTTGAGCACCTCGATGGCCGTCAGTTCACGCGGCCCCTTCTTGGTCTGCTCCTTCTCGTGCTTCATCTCGGTGACGACCGGGCGCAGCAGGTGGGGGATGCCGTTGAAGCTGCTGAGTTCGACGCGCTTGGGGTCGATCATCAACATGCGCAGTTCGTCGGGCGTGTATTGCATGAGGAAGGAGACGATCAGCGCGTTGATGGCGACGCTCTTACCGGAGCCGGTGGCCCCCGCGATCAGCAGATGGGGCAGCTTGGCGAGGTCGGTGACGACCGGCTGGCCGTGGGTATCGCGGCCAATGGGGAAGCGCAGTTTGGCGCGGGCGTGCTTGAAACTGTCGGTTTCGAGGATGTTGCGCAGGCCGACCAGGGCCGGGGTGACATTGGGCACCTCGATGCCGACGCGGGACATGCCGGGCACGGGCGCTTCGATGCGGATGCTCGGCGCGGCCAGGGCCAGGGCGAGGTCATTGGCGAGGGCGGCGATGCGGGCCACGCGCACGCCTTCGCCCGGCTCCAGGGCGAACTGGGTGACGGCGGGGCCGGAGTTGATCTCGCGCACCCGCGCCTCGACGCTGAAGGTGGCCAAGGTTTCCTCGATCTTGCGCGCCTTGAGCATCAGGTCGGTATCGTTGACCTCGACCTCGGAGGCACGATCCAGCAGGTTGACTTCGGGCAGCTTCCAGAGCATACCGCTCGGCCCGGCCACGGGCAGGGCGAGTTGCTTGGCGGCGGGCGCAATGACGAGCGGCGCGGCGCCATCAGGCTTGCCCTTCTTGGCCGCTTTCTCGGCTTCGGCGGGTTTGGCGGCAACGGGCGGCAGCGGCGGGACCGCGCCCAGGATACGCGGCGGCGACTCGGCGGTGGGTAGGGCTGGGAGTGGCTCGGTGGGGGCGGAGGCGGCGCGGGCGGCTTTGGGGTTGATGCGCGGCACGTCGGCGGGCAGGCCGTCCTGCTCGGCGGTCACGCGCGGGCGGCGCGGCTGCGCGGGCGTGACGGTGATGCCGGCGGGCGGCGCTTCGGCGGGCGCGTCGGCCCCGACCAGGCGCAGCAACCACTGCCCTCCGCGCCCCGTAAGGCGCAGCAGGTCGCCGATGGACAGGTGGAAGCCCATCATAGCGCCGATGATCGCCAGGGCGACCAGGATGACCGAGCCGCCCAGGCGCCCGGCCAGCTTTTCGAGCGCGTCGCTGACATAGTAACCGGCCAGGCCGCCGGCCAGACCGGTGTCGGCGGCGCCCAGCTTATCGTCCAGCGGCATATGCAGCAGGCCGACCAGCGCGATCACGATCAGGGCGATGCCGAGGGGCATCTCCCAGCGCAGGCGCTCGATCTTGAGCATGCCGGCGACGAAAAGCATGACCCCGGCGGTGGCGATGGCGACGGGCACCATCCAGGCCGCCCAGCCGAATACGTGGCTGAGCAGCCCGCCCCAGATACCCAGGATGCCGCTACTTTGCGTGCCGTTCAGGCTGATGGCAGTAAGGATGGCAAACAGGCAGACGACCACCGCGATGATCTCGCGCTGCTGAGCCTGGGGGATGTTCAGGCTCATGTGCGGCCCGTTCGGTTTGCGCTTGGCGGACGTGCTCTTCTTCGCGGGTGGGCGGTTGGTCGGACGTGCCGGGGTCCGGCGGCTGCTCGTGGCCGCCGTGGTTTGCATGGTTTCCGGCTTGCGCCGGGCGGACGCGCCGGCGGAGGCCGGCGCCCCGGCCCCCCCTTTCCGGCTCTTGCCGTTGCTGGACGGCGGACTCCCGACCTTAGGCGGTGTGTCCGCGCGGGTCGAGGAACGCGTACCGGAAGTGGGAGGCATGGGTGCCGCCTTTCAGGGCGGATGATCCGCCGGTTAGAGTTCCATCACCACCGGCAACACCATGGGCCGGCGGTGGGTTTGCTCATAGAGATAATCGCTGACGGTGTCCTTGATCTTGCGATTCAAGAAACTCCACTCGGTCAGATGGGTATGGTCGCCCCGGCCATTGCCGTTGCCGTTACCATTGCCGTTCCCGTTGCCGTTGTGGCCGTTCAGGGTGTCGCGCACGCGCAGCTTGGTGCGCTCCAGCAGATCTTCCGCCTCGCGGGCGTAGACAAAGCCTCGCGTCACCAGGTCAGGCCCGGCCAGCACGGCGCCCGTGCTCTTGTCGATGGTCACGATGACCACCAGCATGCCGTCACGGGCCAGGAACTGCCGGTCGCGCAGGACGACCTGGCCGATCTCGCCCACGCTCAGGCCGTCCACCAGCACATCGCCCGCGGGCACCCGGTCCACGATCTCCGCCGAGTGTTCGTCGACTTCGAGCACGCTGCCGTTGTCCATCAGGAAGATGTTCTCGCGCGGCACGCCCATTTGCTCGGCCAGCCGCGCATAGTGGACCTGGTGCCGGCGTTCGCCGTGGATCGGAGCCACGAAGCGGGGCCGGGTCAGGTTGATCATCAGCTTCAGCTCTTCCTGGCTGGCGTGGCCCGAAACGTGGACCCGCGCTTGCGGCGGATAGACCACGTCGGCGCCCTGCGTGAACAGGCTGTTGATGATGCGGTTCACGCTGGTCTCGTTGCCCGGAATCGGGGTGGCCGAGAGGATCACCGTGTCGCCCGGCACGATGCTGATGTAGCGATTGTCGCCGTTGGCGATGCGGCTCAGCGCGGCCATCGGCTCGCCTTGCGCGCCGGTGGTGATCAGGACCACACGGTCATCGGGCACGTTACGCACTTCGCCAATCGGGATCAGCGTGTCGGGCGGCGCCTCCAGATAGCCGAGCTTCTGGGCCATGGCGACGTTATTGTCCAGGCTGCGCCCGGCCAGCGCGACTTTGCGCCCATGGTAGTAGGCCAGGTCCATGATCTGCTGCACGCGCGAGATCAGCGAAGCGAAGGTCGAGATGATGATCCGGCCCGGCGCCTCGCGGAACAACGTGTCCAGGGCACGGGTCACTTCGCGCTCGGACGGCGTGAAGCCGGGCGTCTCGACATGCACGCAGTCGGAGAGCAGGCAAAGCACGCCCTCGCTGCCCAGGCGGGTCAGCGTAGCAAAGTCAGTCTGGTAGCCGTCCACCGGCGTCTGGTCGAACTTGAAGTCGCCGGTATGGATGATGATGCCTTCCGGCGTGTGGATGCCGAGGCCGCAGGCGTCGGGGATGCTGTGGCAGACGTGGAAGAACTCCACGATGAAGTTGCCCGCGTCCACTTTATCGCC
>JAICKM010000594.1 GCA_025927935.1 Chloroflexia bacterium
CCCACCCGCCCCCCCCCGCGCCGGGCGCGCGCCTTTGTAAACCCTCTCTGTCTGTTGGGGCCCCCGCCCCCCCCCGCCCGGCCCCCGCCGCCGCTAGGACGCTTCCAGCGCGGCCAGCACGTCCATGATGGCCGGGATGCCATGCGCGTCGCGGGGCAGTTCGCGCACAATCGCGCCGTCTTTGAGGAAAATCACCCGATCGGCATACGAGGCGGCGCGCGGATCGTGTGTCACCATCACGATGGTCGCGCCGAGTTCGGCACACGCGCGCCGCAGCAGATCGAGCACGGCCCCGCCGGCTCGGGAGTCGAGGTTGCCCGTCGGCTCGTCGGCGAACACAATTTCGGGGTCGTTGACGAACGCCCGCGCAATAGCGACGCGCTGCTGCTGGCCCCCGGAGAGCTGATGCGGCCGGTGCCCGCGCCGGTCGCTGAGGCCGACCAGGGCCAGCAAGCGGGTGATCTGCTCCTGATGGGCACGCAGGTTGCGCCCGTCGATCAGCAGCGGCAAGGCCACGTTTTCTTCCGCCGTCAACGTCGGCAGCAGGTTGTAAAACTGGAAGATAAAGCCCACGCGCCGCCGCCGCAGCAGGGTCAGCGCGTCGTCGCTCAGCCCGGTCAGCGCCTGCCCGGCCAGCAGGATCTCGCCGGCGCTGGCCGCATCGAGGCCGCCCAGCAGGTGAAGCAACGTCGATTTGCCCGAACCGGACGGTCCCATGATGGCGACGAACTCGCCCTGCTGCACGGCCAGGTCCACGCCGTCCAGGGCGATGACCGGGCCGCTTTCCATGGCGTACTGCTTACGCACGCCGTTAGCGCGTAATACCACCATATTCGACAAGTCCTTTCACTGATCCGCGGCCCGCGGCAGATCGGCGCGACGAGATGCTTCCAAGTCCCGCGCCGGGCCGGGGGCCGGGGGCGGGCGCCGGGCGGGCCGCAGGATGAAGCGGGTGCCGGCGAAGGTCAGGCCCAGCGCGATCAGCAAAGCCACCGCGCCCGGTCCGAGAAGCCGGTTACCCGCCTGTGCCGGCAGCCAGTCCACGTCATCGGCATCGACGCCCACGATCACGTAGCCCACCGGCACGCCGGTCGCGGTCTCCAGCGCGGCGGTGCCTTCGTAGACAGGGAGATCCCGCCAGGTTGTCCGTCGCACGGTGGCCTGGTCCGCCGGGGGCGTCACCGGATCGGCCGGCACCTGCCCGGCGTCGGCGGGTTGCTTGCTGAACCAGATGCGATGGTTCACGTCCGTGACCTGGAAATAGCGCACCGTGCCCAGTTGCCCGCGCAACAGGGCGGCCTGGGCCTGCGCGTCCTCTTGCAGCTCCAGCAGGGTGGCCGGGGACAGGGTCGTCAGGTCGCCGGTCAGGCGGCGACGCGCCGTGGCGGCGAAGTAATCCAACTGCGTCTGCAAGAGCGCGGTCATCTTGCCGGTGTAGAGCGCGCGGGCCGACTCGACCTGATACGCGGTGAGGCCCGCTGTGGTCACAATGAGAATGCCGCCGGCCAGCAGCGCCACCTGGACGGGCGCCGGCACCCGCGCCCGCAAGCCGCGGCGCCCGTTCGCCCGTTGCCTCCGCACTCCGCGCAACCATCCGCTCCCGCTATCGGCGCGCATGGCTTCCGCCGGGGCCACCGCGGCGGCCCGCGCCGCTGGATAGAGCGCGGCCAGCACCGCGACCAGCGGCCCGGCCAGCAGGGCCGCCCCGGCCATGCCCCAGGGCAGCGCCCCGGTGCCCGGCGTGTACCCGGCGGTCTCCGCGATCAGGGTGCGGATCAGGCCGCTATAAGCCAGCGTCAGCGCCAGGCCGCCCAGCACCCCGATGGCCGCGCCGGTCAGACCGACCAGGGCGGCTTCGGCCACCAGCATCGCGCGCACCTGCCGCCGCGACATACCGAGGGCGCGCAGCATACCCAGTTCCCGCTGCCGTTCCAGGACGGCGGCCAGCAGCGTGTTCACCACTCCGAAGCCGCCGATGATACCCGACAGTGCCGTCAGCCCGGCAAACAGCCCCAGGATGGTGTTGAGCAGCCAGTCGATGCTGCCGCCGATCAACTGCTGTGGATCAGCATCATAGTACGCCTGAGAGCGTCCGCTGAGATCATCCAGCCGGGCCTGGACGGCGGCCTTATCGTGCCCCGGCCGCACGGTGAGCAGAAACCACACCGGATAGGAATGGAAATAGCGGATGCCCGCCTCGCTGGAGATGATCGGAAAAGGCCCGCCCACCAGCGCGACCCGGAAGGGCACCTTCCCTTCAAGGGTATCAACCGGCACCGTATCGCCCGGATGCACCCCCAGCCGGTGTGCCGCCAGTTCCGAGAGGGTCAGGGCCGGACCGGCGGCAAAGATCTGCGCTGCCTGGTCCCACGACCCCTCCACGACGGGAAATGCCGCCTTCCCGCGCACAATCGGCAGGTCCAGCGCGAAGGCGTTATCCAGTCCCGGCCCCAGGCCCAACCCCGGCAAATGGATCCCGGCGATGCGCAAAACCTCGGCGTCGGCGTGCAGATCATCCACCGTGGCTTGCAAATAGGGCGCGGACGGGCCGAGACTGGGCAGGGTGCTCATGATGGCGAAATCGCTGCTCGCATCGGGGAAGTAGCGCATCAAGAGAAAATCGCCCGCGAACAGCGAAGCGACGGTTTCGTGCAGGACCGACGCGCTCGTCTGGGTCACGCCGGTCAGCGTGACGAGCAGCAGGAGACCGATGGTCAGCGTGGCGGTGGTCAGCACGGTGCGTTCGGGCCGGCGGCTCAGGTTGCGCGCGGCGATGCGCTGCGCGGCGCTGCCGTGCCGGGTGGCGCGGGCGAAGATCCACAGCGCCGCCCGGACGCCCACCGGGAGCGCGCACAGCACCGCGACCAGCAAGCACAGCGGCGCCAGAAAGCTGAGATTAAACGCATCCGCGCCCTGCCGGGCCGCCAGGATCGTGCCCGCGTAGAGCACCCCGAACAGCGCCAGCGCCCCCAGCGCCCCGATCCAGCTCCAGCGCAGGAACCCACCCACGCGGCCCGCGCCGTCGTCCGCGCGTTGGAGCGCGGCCAGGGGGCTGACGCGACTGGTGCGCCGAGCCAGGCTGAAGATCGCGGCCAGCGTGACCAGCACCCCCGTGCCCAGGGCCAGCGGCGCCCCGGCGGCGGGCACCACCAGCGCCGATACCGGGTGGTTCTGCAACATCCCCACGAGGCGGGGGACCATATCGCGCCCGACCAGCCAGCCGAGGGGCAGGCCCGCCGCCCCGCCCAGCAGGGCCACGATCAACGCTTCCAGCAGCGTCTGGCGCAACACCTGCCCGCGCGTCATGCCCAGCAGCCGCAACTGCCCGATCTCCTGGCGCCGCTCGGTCAGCGTGATCGCGAAGGCGTTGTAGACCAGGAAGGCCCCGGCCACGAGAATCACCAGCCCGGCGAGGGGCAGCGCGAGATCGGTCAGAGTCGTCAGGTAGGCGCGCGTTTGCGGCGCGCCGCCTCCGGCGCTGGACACCTCGTAGGTGGGGCCGAGATCCGCGCGGAGCCGGTCGCGGGCCGCCTTGACGGCCACGCGGGGTTGCAGGCGGAGCAACATCTGGGTCGCCGCGCCCGGCGTGCCGAAGGCCGCCTGGGCGGCCTCCAGCGGCATCCAGACGACCGGCAGATCCCCCAGCACGCCAGTCGCCTCGTCGGCGAGCAGCCCCTGGACGGTATAGGAGCCGTACTGTACCTCGGTGCCCACGGTGATCGTGTCGCCCACGCCGATATGATGGATGGCGGCCCATGCCGCGGGCAGCAGCACCTCGCGCCGGTCCGCGCCGGTCAAGAAGTGCCCGCCGGTCAGCGTGTACGGGCTGAGGGTATGGGCCGGATCGACGCCGTGTAGCGTGACCGGCGGCCAGTCCTCGGCGTGGCCCGTCCAGTCGTAGTCCACCGGCACCCAGGCGGTACGGCGATAGATCGGGGCAGCGGCGGCTACCTCCGGGCGGGCGGCCAGGGTCGGGGCGAGCGTCGCGCGCAGCAGGGCGTGATCGGCGGCGGCCACCTCCAGGTCGGCCCCGGCCAAGCGCCCGGCGCGCACCTCCGCGGCCGTTTGCTCCACCGTGGCCGCGACAATGCGCATGGCGAAGATCATGCTCACGCCCAGGGCAATCGCCAGGGCGGCCAGCAGGGTGCGGCCAGGGCGGGTCCGCAGATTACGATAGGCCAGGGTCAGCATCGTTGGCGCTCCGGTGCAGCAGGCAGGGATGGGCGGGTGAGACGGACCGTCCGCGTCCGGCGCAGCGCCGGACCCGGCACGCGCGACACGCGGGATGGCGGCGCCCGGCACAAGCGGCGTCCACAAGGAATGGTAACGGAGGCCGCGCCATGCGTCAATGCGGCATTGGTCCCGGAAAGCTGGGCCGAGTGGCCCGTGTTATGTCCGCGGCGGCGAGATCCGCGCCGGCTGCGCCCTCCTGGGGATCGGGCGCTCGCGTGGACCTGTCAGCGCGGCAGCCACAGCAGGATCGCCTGCACCACGGCCATGCCGAACCCGGCGATGGCCGCACTGCTCACGAAATCCACGACGTAGTCGCCCGC
>JAICKM010000472.1 GCA_025927935.1 Chloroflexia bacterium
ACTAGCGACCTTAACAGGACTCCCATCAAGCAGACGGCGGGCTAACGGCACCCAGCAACCGGGGATCATCGCCGCGTTGAAGCCGTACTGAATGCAGTCGCGGCAGAGCCGCTCAACCTGCTGCTGGGTGATGCCCATCTGGATCAGGGTGTACTGTATATGCGCGGCAAGCGTACCGTCGGTAAGCTGGCTCATGGAACTCATTTTCTCCTTCCGTCCTCCGCTTTGCCAGGAAGCCGATTGTTTCATCATTATGTAGTTACAATACTATATAGCATAAGCGGGTGAACCTGTCAAGATGGAAGTAACGCTCAGCTGGAAATTGGTGAGGGTATATTGTTGCTATGTAGTCACAAAAGCAGTATAATCCTGGCGGATAGTTGCGTCAGGGGCCATCCCCGGCGAGCACCGGGTGTTCGCCGAATTAGTTGAGGGGCTGAGGTGATAAATCTATCGTTCGCCGCTCTACGGGCTATGCCGGGTTCATGGGTCTCGCCGCCGATAGCAGGTTCCGAACAGTGTGCCGACCAGCCGGGAAGCGCCGCGCTGGGGACCTCGGAACTTAAGGCAAACACCAATCATAGCAGCAGGTGAGTTTGATGAACAGTGTCAGATCGATCAATCCGCATCTGGAAGATGTCAGGCCGCAGGACGTTATCGACAAATCAAGCCCGGTGCCCCTACACTATCAGCTTGAGCGCTTCCTTCGGGAGAGCATCGAGAGCGGCAGATTCGCACCGCAGAGCACCCTACCGACTGAACAGGATCTGCAAGAGCATTTCGAACTCAGCCGCACGCCGATCCGTCAGGCGATCAGCAAGCTGGTGGCTGATGGCCTTGTAGCGCGCCGGCGTTCGCAGGGAACCATCGTCTTGCCCCGGCCCTTCGAGGAGAATCTGCAATCACTGACCAGTTTCACAGAAGAAGTTACGCGGCGCGGTCAGCAGCCGCGCGCCGAGCTGATCGAGTTTGAGGTACGGCGCGCCGACAGGGAGGACTGCCAGCAACTCGATCTGACCGAGCCGGCAGATGTCTACCACATCCGCCGGGTGCGCTATATCGATCATGAACCCATCGGCCTGGTCGTCTCGCACGTTCCGGTTTACCTGGTCCCCGATCTCAAAGCGGAGGATTTCCACACGAGCGGGCCGCAGCAGTCCCTGTACTACGTGCTGGAGAAAGTACACGGCCTCAAGCTCGTACGCGCCAGTGAGATCTTCGACGCCGTCAGCCTGGACGAAGAAGCAGCGGTGCTGCTTAAGCTGCCGCCATTGCGACCCATTTTGTCCCGCACTCGCGTCACTTACACCGCCGAGGGGAAAGCGGCAGCGCTCGAGCAGGGCCTCTACCGGGTCCGCTACCGGCTGGATTGGCAGGGACGGCAGATCAGCCAGGGCGACACGGGATCAATGCCCAACATAGCTACAGGCGAGCACGCTCCATGACGGAAACCGGGCACGACCTGTGGCTCTGGTACACTCGACCGGCGCAAGAATGGGTTGAGGCACTGCCGGTCGGCAACGGACGGCTGGGCGCGATGATCTTCGGCGGCCTGGAGACCGAACACTTGCAACTCAATGAGGATACGCTCTGGTCGGGCGGGCCGAAGAAGTGGAACAATCCCTCGGCGCGGGATCTGCTGCCCGAGGTCCGCAGGCTGTTGTTCGCCGGCAGGTACGTTGAGGCCGAGCAGCTTTGCCTGAAGATGCAGGGACCGTTTACCCAGGCATATCAACCACTCGGCGACCTGTATTTGCGCTTCGATGCGGGTGAAGCCGCCACCGCATACCGCCGCGAGCTGGACCTCGATAGCGCCATAGCGACAGTGCGCTACGCGTGTGATGAGGCCCGCTTCACTCGCGAAGTATTCGCGAGCACGCCCGATCAGGTCATCGCGCTGCGCGTGAGCTGCGATCGGCCGGGGCAGATTAGCTTCACCGCGCGGCTTAACAGCCCGTTACGCCACAGCCTGCAGACGTTTGGAGCCGATGGCCTGACGCTGACCGGCAGGTGCCCGCAGTACGTCGCGCCCGATTACTACCAAACCCCCGATCCGATCGTCTACGATGAATCCGGCAATGAAGGAATGACCTTCGCGGTTCAGCTACGCGTAATGAGCGAGGGCGGGAGGACGCACGTAGAGGCGGACGAAGTGCAGGTGGAAGGCGCCGACGCGGCCACCATCTACCTCGCTGCCGCGACCAGTTTCAACGGCTACAACCGCTCCCCCGCCCGAGCAGGCAAGGACGCGGTCGGGCAAGCACTACAAGACCTGGCCGCTGCGGTGCTGCGCCCCTATTCCGAGTTGCGGCAGGCGCACATGGCGGACCACAAAAGGCTTTTCCGCCGCGTATCCCTCGATCTGGGGACCAGCCCAGCCGCCAACCGTCCGACCGACGAGCGCATCAGGAGCTTTAGCCAGAGTGTTGATGCTGGATTAGTCACACTGCTGTTCCAGTACGGGCGCTACCTGCTGATTGCCAGCTCACGACCAGGGACCCAGCCGGCTAACCTGCAGGGCATATGGAGCCACAAGGAGCGTCCCGTCTGGAGTTCGAACTGGACACTTAATATCAACACCGAGATGAACTACTGGCCGGCCGAGCCAACCAACCTGGCCGAATGTCACACCCCGCTGCTCGATTTCATTGCGGAGCTAAGCGTCAACGGGCGGCAGACGGCGCTGACAAACTACGGCTGCCGTGGTTGGACGGCCCACCACAACGCCGACCTCTGGCGCCAGAGCGCGCCGGCCGGCGCTTATGGTGCGGGTAATCCTACGTGGGCGATGTGGCCGCTGGCCGGAACGTGGCTATGCCAGCATCTCTGGGAACATTACGCCTTCGGCGGGGATTCCGACTACCTGCACGCGCGGGCTTACCCCGTGATGAAGGAGGCGGCGACCTTTTGTCTCGACTGGCTGATCGAGGATGACCAGGGCTATCTGGTCACAGCCCCGTCCACCTCGCCCGAGAACAGATTCAGGCTCCCCGATGGAGAAACCGGGGGCGTCAGTATCGCCGCGACGATGGATATGGTGCTCATCTACGATCTCTTCACAAACTGCATCAGCGCCAGCCGGATACTGGACGTGGACGCTGAGTTCCGGGGCACGCTGGAAGCTGCGCGGAGCCGCCTACTGCCCCCGCGGATAGGCCGTCTCGGCCAGCTCCAGGAATGGTCGCAAGACTGGGATGATCCCGAGGACAAGCACCGCCACGTCTCGCATCTTTTTGGTCTGCATCCCGGTCGCCAGATCACCCCGCGCGGCACCCCGGATCTTTTTGCCGCCGCCCGCCGGTCACTGGAATTGCGCGGCGACGGCGGCACCGGCTGGTCCATGGCCTGGAAGATCAGCTTCTGGGCGCGGCTCCTCGACGGCGATCACGCCTACCAACTGCTGGCGAACATGCTCAAGCCGGCCCAGACTGGTGAAGTGGCCATGGTGGGTGGTGGCGTCTACCCCAATCTATTCGATGCGCACCCGCCCTTCCAGATCGACGGGAACTTCGGGGCCACCGCCGGCATCGCCGAGATGCTCTTGCAGAGCCACTGCGGCGAACTGAGCCTGCTGCCCGCGCTCCCGTCTGCGTGGGCGCAAGGTCAGGTGACGGGCCTGCGCGCCCGTGGCGGCTTCGAGGTGGACATCTCCTGGCGCGCCGGTCGGCTCTACAAGGCCGCCATTCGCCCGACCTGGGGTAGGCGGTGCCAGGTGCGTAGCCGCCAGCCGGTAGAGATTTGCATAGATGGAGCCGTAGTCCCGTGCGACGAAGAAGAGCCGGAACTAACCAGCTTCGATACCCAGCCAGGGCGCGTTTATCAGGTGTTGCCCGTCGAACCGCCATGAACATGCCTCGCGGGGACGTGCCGAGCTGGACCGTAAGTGAAACTTGACGCGAAGGGAGCACACAGTGGCGGATGGCCGCAGGGAAGCCGCGCAAGGCAGGGGGTAGCAAACCCGGAACTGATCTCGAGCAGTGGAGCATGGTTGAGTCGGCGCTGCGAGGATCCGCCAAGGGACAGGCTCAGAGACATCTTCCAGCCCCGCATATCAGATCAGGAGCAGGCGCGGCTGTATTCCAGATGGCAAAACGCCGTCGCCCGCGAAACTCTGGGCGCCAGAGACGGCCGTTGAGACCCTGAAAAACTGATCGAGGTATATTATGATCCCTAACACTCCGGCAGCTATGCCGCAAAGGAGAGCTACTGGCCATGCCGTCGACAATCGAACGCTTCGTCATCACCCGGTATCAGTTTCCGCGCCGTCGCCCCATCGGCGACTCTCAGGTGCAGAGCGATATGCATTACATCGGGGCATTAGAGCTTTATGCGAGCACCGGACATGCCGGTCTCGGCTTCTTTCACTCCTTGTTCCACCAGCTACCGTCGCAGCAAGAGTTGCAGCGGGTTTTCGTAATTGAGCAATGGCCAGCTCTGGGCGGTCAGAGCCCGAGCGTCGTACTCAACCGCTTGAACCGGCCGCGGGGCGGCAACATCCAGGCGAACTTTTTCAGCCAGGCTATCGACCAAGCTCTCTGGGATCTGGCGGCCAAAGAGCAAGGATTGCCGCTGTACAAACTGCTTGGAGGAACGACTAACCGTGTCCCAGCCTATGCCAGCGGGCTGGAATTCCGCCTGCCTATCGATGCGGTGCGGGCGTTCTACGCGCAGGCGAAAGACCGCGGCTTCAGCGCCTTTAAACTCAAGGTGGGGCACCCGGATCTGGCCTGGGATTTGGAGCGCATTGGGGCAATCGTCGAGGTTGTCGGACGTGATGCGCTGCTGATGGTCGACGCCAACGAAGCGTGGTCGCCGAAGGAAGCCATCAGGCGAGCATACGCTTATCGGGACGCCGGCTTCAAGATCTACTGGATTGAGGATCCCTGTCTGCGTGATGACTTCGCGGGCCTGGCCCGCGTGGCCCAGGAAGTGCCCTTTACCTACATCAACAGCGGCGAGTACCTCGACCTGCGCGGCAAGCGGACGCTGCTGGAACAGCGCGCGGTCGATATCCTGAACATCCATGGCCATATCAGTGACGGCCTTAAAGCCGGCTGGCTCGCTGGAGAATACGGAATTCCCATCGCGCTGGGGAACACGATGTTTGAGGTAGGAGTGCACCTGGCTGCTGCTTTGCCCGAGGTGCAGTGGATGGAGTATTCTTTCCTTGATTACGATCAACTCCTCGAAGAACCCGTGAACTTTCAGGACGGCTACGCCTATGCGCCCGAGCGACCCGGGCATGGACTAGTACTCGCGGAGGCCGCACGGGCAGAATATGCTCGCCCTGAGGTGAGCTAGATCGTCTACGGTGAGGGTCTCGCGCTTGACGAGGTATGGATCGCGTCGACGGATCGCCCAAGTGCGCCGGGAAGGCTGGACCGTCATTCGCAAGCTTGTGTTGCGTTTAATGCACGAGCTGGGCATAGTCACGCGGCCGGCAAGCAAGCGCGTGCGCACCACGAACAGGCCCACATCTTTGGCCGCTACCCCGCCGGATGTAGACTCTCGTGGTGGTGCGGCCCGATCACGCCTGGGTCTGCAATCTCACGTATATCAAGGTCCGTGGCGATTTTCTCTACCTGGCCATGCTGATGGACATTTACATGCGCAGTGTCCGGGGCTGCGACCTGACTCACGCCCGTATGTCCTCAGGCCGGTACGGAGCCTCGCCGTCGATATTACCCACAAACTCCGGCAAATCC
>JAICKM010001071.1 GCA_025927935.1 Chloroflexia bacterium
AGGGCGGCGGCGCCCGGCATCTCCTGGCCGGTAGCCTCCTGCGCCGCCCGATAGCGTTGATACTGGGCGGCGTCGAAGTCGAACGCGGCGCGGGTCGCCACTTCATCGGCCGCTTCGTTATAGGGGTTGCGGGCGTGGCCTTTGACCCAGGCAAGCGCCCAGTGCGGCGCCCACGCGGCCACCTGCGCGGCCAATTGGTCGTAGATGGGCCAGAGATCGGTGTTTTTCTTGCGCTGCCAGAGGCCGGTGCCGCAGTTGACGACGTAGCTGCTGTCGCTCCAGACGGTGATCTCCGGCGGGGCGCCGCCCGCCGCCGCCAGGTGAGCCAACGCGCGCAGGGCGGCGAGGACGCCCGCGATCTCCGCGCGGTTGTTGCTGGTCGCCGGTTCTGTCCGCCGGGCCGCGATGTAGCCACCAAGATCCAGCCGCGCGTCCGGCGCGGGGCGATCAAAGGTGCCGGCGGGCACGGGCGCGGCGAACCCGACGACCACCGCTGCGAAGCCCGCGGGACCGCCAGGGTTACGCAGCGGCGCGGAGCCGTCGGTGTAGATTTCGACCGCCGGGCAGCCGGCCAGGGCCGCCCAGCCGGCAGGGTCGCCGGCCAGACTGGCCTCGCAGGCACGGCACACTGCCGCCCACTCCGGTACCGCGCCTTGCTCCGAGTCGAACATCTGCGGGCGGTGGAGATTATAATTCGTGATGGCGCAACTCGCTTTCGTTGTTAATGAGGGGGCCGGATTCGTGGCTGCGCGGAGGTTGGCGCCCGCGGACAGAGCCGCCGCATTGTAGCAAGATCCGGCCGGGTTGGCAAGCAGCGCCTGCCAGCGCCCGCCCGGCGAGTCGCCAAAACCGGCTTACCTGTGCTATGATGTAGCAAACCTTATTACCGGCCGCCCAACCTCCTTGCGGCCGCATCGCACGACTCAATATCGGGAGATGAACCCATGCCCTGGGGACGGACGACCCGCCGCCAGTTGTGCCCGCGCTGCGGGCACGCGGTACGCGAAGGGCAGCCCTATTGCTTGTATTGCGAGCTTCCGCTCGGTCCGGCGACGCTTTCGGCGGCAGCGCTTCCTGCTCGCCATCAGCGGAGCCGCCGCGCACGCGCGCGCGCCCGGCGGCGGCAGCAAGAACTGGCGCTCGGGTTGCTGGGCGTAGCTGCGGCCATCGTAGCCATTGTGGGCGTTTACAGCATCTGGAGCCGCGGGGCACACTCGCCGGGCGGTACGGGCACACAAACGCCCATCCCACTCCTCGTCGATACGCCCGTGCTCCCCACGGTGGCCCCTGGCGCGACTACACTGGATCCGGCGGCCACGACTCCGACGCCCCAGGCCGGATTTGGGGCCACGGTGACGTTCCATGACTGGGTGTTGTCGCTGGCGCAAATGGGGCATGGCCCGGCCATTTTCGACCCGGCGGGACCGTCCCAGCCGGCGCGGGGCATGTTCTGGGCGCTCTGGGTGGATGCCCGTAACGCGGGGACCGGCAGCCGCACCCTGGCAAGTACCCTACAATGGGCGCTGCTCGACGACCGGGGCCTGACGTATCCGGAAGCGAGCACACGCGTGGGGCAGGATCTCAACCTGCTCAATGCCTACGCGCAGGGCTGGGGGCGGACGCCGCTCACCAGCACCGTCGCGCCGCAGGACCTGACGCACCCGCTGCTCGTTTTCGATGTGCTGGGCGGCGCGCAGCCGGTTGCGCTGATCATCCGC
>JAICKM010000020.1 GCA_025927935.1 Chloroflexia bacterium
ACTCACGATCTGTGAGCATCGCCGCCGCGTCCATCGTCGCCAAAGTGGCCCGTGACGCGCTCATGGATGCCTACCACACCTGCTGGCCCGCCTACCGCTTTGACGAAAACAAAGGCTACGGCACCCCCGCGCATCTGCACGCGCTCGTGCAGCATGGCCCGACCCCCCAACACCGCTGCTCCTTCGACCCGCTCCGCAGCCTGCTGCCCGCGCAGGCCACGCCCGGCGCCCGCCCATGATGGGCCGCCGCGCGCTGGGCCGCCAGGGCGAAGCGCTGGCCGCCGCCTACTTGCAAGCGCAGGGCCTCGTCATCCGCGACGCCAACTGGCGGCCCACCGGCACCGATCTGGCCCCGCTGCTGCGCGGCGAGCTGGACCTGGTGGCGATGGATGGCGACATGGTGGTGTTTGTCGAAGTCCGTAGCCGCCGGGGCACGCCCGGCCTGGCCGAAGAGTCCGTCACCCCGGCCAAGCGTCGGCAGGTCCTCGCCCTGGCGCGCGCCTACCTCGCTACCCACGATCTGCACGAGGAGCAAGTGGCCTGGCGCGTCGATGTGCTGGCGCTGCACTTTACCGCCGCATCCGCACCCACCATCAACTGGCTACCCGGCGCGGTGGACGCGGAAGCATCGTGGTAGGCCGCCCAGCAGAGCGACCGGGATCGCGCTCCGACAGCCGTTCATAAACGACAATTACGCACCGCGCAGGCGCGAAGGGCGCGAAGAATTACACTCATATGAAGAACCTTCGCGTGCTTCGTTCCTGCGCGGTGCATTGATGCATCGATATCAGTCGCGCCGCATTGACAATCCCGCCCGTGCCCGATATAATTTCGGACACTGGAAAGGAAGATCAGGCGGTTCCGGCGGCCCCCGATTTTGTGCCTTTTTTGTGTCTTGCCGCCATCATTCCCCGCCCCGGCCCCCGTTCTACTCCCTGAGCAGCGATTCTACCAGCCCTGGTATCATCATATTATGTTAATCAACATTCGATTTAGAGCAGTTTTAGCAGTATTGTAAGATCATAGATCCCGGTCTGTTCATCATTCGTACAGCAGGCGGGCCTACAATAGGGGCACACAGTGGGGCGGATGGGCGCCAGTGCTGTGGGGTGCCCTCTGGGCGCTAAGCTGACCCGATTTGGCGCGACTCGATGGGGCACGCTACGCGGCCACGGACGACAGTCCCCGGCACCGCGCAGCTAAGGAGGTGAGGTCCCCGAATCGATGCCGCATTCGGGCCATCGCAACAACGTTCAACGATTCATCCTCATGACGGAGGGCGCCAAACGATGACTAAAAGTACACATAAAGCCATAATCGCCGTTCTAGGATTGCTCCTCCTGGCTATTGCGGTCCCCATGTCCACCCAGGCGGAGCGGGCGAACACGCCACCCAAGCCCCGTGAAGAGGCGCCCAAGGCGGTCCCCTTCGCGGTCGGGGATGTGTTTGCCGGCATCGGCGCGGGGCACATCTCTCAATACCGGCCCTTCACCGCGACCATCGGCGCCAACCTCGTCGCCGACCTGAACACCGGAAGCGGCTCTGATGAACAGACCGGGATGTGTTTCGACACCGTCGGGAACCTGTACTCCACTAACCACTACGCCAGCACGATGAGCCGGTTCAACAACCTCGGTGTGCTCATCAACCCGGTGTGGGCCAGCGGGTTCCAGTACTTCCCTGAGAGCTGTGTGCAGGATCGGAACGGTAATTTCTACGTGGGCGAGGTCTCTCCGGTTGGTACGTCGAACGCGCCCAACCGCTTGCGGAAGTTCGATGCTAATGGTGGCCAACTCGCGGCATACAACGCGGATAAAGATAACCGCGGCATCGACTGGATCGATCTCGCCAGCGACAACTGCACCATCTACTACACGTCCGAGAGTGATATCATCATGCGCTTTAATGTCTGCACGAACACGCAGATCAACGGCAACGGCCTGCCACCGAATAATAGCCCACCCTGGGTGGCGGGTCTCGACTCAGTCCCTGGCTTGCCCGGCGTGTGCTACGCGTTGCGCATTCGCCAGAACGGCGAAATTATGGTGACATGCCGCTATCACGTCTATCGGCTGGACGCCAACGGCGCCATCCTCCAGAGCTATCCAATCCCGGCCAACGAACCGTCCAATGTTCGGATGTTCGCCATGAACCTCGATCCTGATCAACTCCACTTCTGGACGGCTGTCTACGAGAACGGCGACATCTACAAGTTTAACATCGCCACCGGCGCCATCGTCAATCGGTTTACGGCGCCGGGCATCGGTTCGCAACACTTGATGTCCGGCCTGGCGGTCTATGGGGAACCCCGCGCAGTGGCAACCCCGACGAGTACGCCCACCAGTACATCGACCAGTACGCCGGTTCAGACCGCGACGGGTACGAGCACAGCGGTGGTCTCTACTGCCACTGCTACCGCAACCCCCACCGCCGGTGGGCCGACCGCGACCGTGACGCCGACCCTCTGCGTCAACGATGTCTGTTCGGGGACCAACACCCCTACCACCACAGCTACCGCGACCCGCACGCCGACCCGGACCGGCACGCCGGCGGCGACGAACACGCCGACCCAGACCCGTACGGCGACGCGCACGGCGACGAATACGCCGGTTACGACCGGTACGGCGACGCGCACGGCGACCAACACGCCGACCAGCACGCGCCCGCCGACCAACACACCGACGAATACGCCGACCGGCACGCGCCCGCCGACCAATACAGCGACCAACACACCAACCGAGACGCCTGTTGGCAAGGGCACACCGACGAACACGCCGACCGAGACGCCCGTTGGCACGCACACACCAACGAGGACGCCAACCGAGACGCCCGTTGGTACCCGCACGCCGACCCGGACGCCAACCGAGACGCCTGTTGGCACGCACACACCGACTAAGACGCCGACCAAGACGCCGGTTGCCGGGACGCGCACGCCGACCAAGACGCCGACTCGCGTACCAACCGCGACCCGGACCCCGGTCACGTGCAGTATCTGCAACCTCTATATCCCAGATGTGAATATCGAGTGCAATGCAGACGGCACCGTCCACTGGAGCGCGGTGGTGCGCAACAACGCGAGTTGCACGGCCGTCTCGCCATGGCGCGTACAGTTGCAGAGCCAGCGCAACTACGGCTCGTTCAACACGGTCCAGACCCAGACCGGCAATGGGACCTTCCCACCGGGCGATACCTTGCTGGAAGGGGACTTCTGCGCTACCTTCGGCCCTGATGTAACCTTTATCCGTGTCGCCTTCGCGCTGACCAGCGACGATACGGCCTGCAACCCCGATCCGTATTCGGGAATGATCCCGCCGTGTAGCAATCCTGGCGGGTGCAGTGCCGCACCGGGCAAGGTGCAAAAGTAGCCCGGACGGACTGAGACAAGCGCAAGGCGGGGTTCGGCAAGATGCCGAACCCCGCCTTTTTGTGGCTTCCCGCCTGATTTCGCGCTGCGAGCAGGCGATATTGCTTGCAGCCGGCGCCTGCTTCTGCTACACTCTAACGGCATCGCGCGCAATTCCACGCAAATTTTCACGGCCACCGCTCAGTATCCGCATGCCAGGATAGGCAAGGGCACGCCGGATCGGCGGGATGGGCCGAGGGGACCTGACTTCATGGGAAGGAATGAATCTATGCTTTCGCGCTCGCGTCTCCTGTCTGTACTCGCCACGCTGGCCGCGCTGGGTATGATCCTGGGCGGCTACGGCGGCCCCGGCCCGGTCACGGCGGCCTTTAGCGCACCTCCGGCGGAGGCCCCCCGGCCGGAGGTGCTGGTGATCCACCTCTTCTTCCACGATACCGCCGAGCGCGACCGGCTGGCGACCACGTGGGGCGCCGACGAAGAGGCGACCGGAGGCGGCTATCTGACCGTCTGGGCGGACAGGGCCACCTACAACGCCATGCTGGCCCAGAGCCTGCGCGTCGAGATCGACCAGGCCGCTACCCGCCAGGCCAACACGTCCAACTCCTCCGGGCTAAACAGCCCCAGCACCTTCTATGGCGGCTACAAGACGGTGGAAGAGATGCAGACGTTTCTCGATCAAAAAGTCGCCGCTTACCCGACCCTGGCCGCCACGGTGGATGTGGGCAATTCGTGGTGCAAGGACCATCCCGGCGCCTGCACGCGGCCCACGGCCTTCAACGGCTATGATCTGCTGGCCCTGCACATCACCAACCAGGCCATCCCCGGCCCGAAGCCGGTGTTCTGGTACGACGCGGGCATCCACGCGCGGGAGATCGCCACGCCCGAAGTCGCCATGCGCTTCATCAACTGGCTGCTGGACAACTACAACACCGACCCCGACGCCCACTGGTTGGTCGACTACCACGACATCTGGGTGATGCCGATGCTCAACCCCGATGGGCACCATATCGTCGAGGATGGCGGCGGGGGCAGCAGCCCCTACTATCAGCGGAAAAACGCGGATAACGACGACGGCTGCACGACCTGGCCGCCCAGCAGCAGCAATCACTTCGGCACCGACCTCAACCGCAACTTCCCCTTCCTGTGGGCGTGCTGCGGCGGGTCCGGCAGTTACGCCTGCGGCGAAACCTATCACGGGCCGTCCGCCGGATCGGAGGTCGAAGTGCAATATGTGATGAACAAGATCCGCGAACTGATCCCCGACCAGCGCGGCCCGCAACCGACCGATGCCGCGCCCATCACCACCACGGGTGTTATCCAGAGTATGCACTCTTTCGCCGGACTCAACCTCTTCCCCTGGGGCTATACGACGACCTATGCCCCCAATCGCGCCGACCTACTTAACATCGGCGCACACATGAGCGCGTTAAATGCCGGAGGCAACGGCTACCGATACGGCCAGCCGCCGGAAGTCCTCTACGGCGTGGACGGCGACTCGCTGACCTGGGGCTACGGCGAGCTAGGGGCAGCAGCCTATACCACCGAGCTAAACGGTTCGTCCTTCTTCCCGGCCTATTCCACGGTCGATACAAGCTGGAACGAGAACAAGGGCATGCTCACCTACCTGGCGAAGATCGCGCGCACCCCGTACCTCACCACGCGCGGGCCGGACACCAACGGTCCCACCATCAGCGGGGGCGGGGCGGCGCAGGACATACCGGCAAACCTCAGCGCGACCATCAACTATTCCTGGGCCGGCAACACCTACCAGCAGAACGTGGCCGCAGCCGAGTACTATATCGACACGCCGCCCTGGGCCGGGGGCACCCCCGCCGCCATGACCCCCACCGACGGCGCCTTTAACGCCCCCACCGAGGCCGCGCAGGCGGCGATTGATACGACAGGGCTGGCCGTGGGCCGCCATATCGTGTTCGTGCGCGGGCGTGGCGCCAACCCCTACTCCGGCTTCCCAAGCTGGGGCCCGGTTTCAGCCGTCTTTCTGGACGTGAGTCCGTCCCTCGGCACAGCCACGTCCACGGTGGCGCCGGTCGCCACGCATACCGCCACCGCCACGGCGGGTACAGGCGGCACGCCGTCCGCCACGCCGGCCGGCACAGCCGTCGCCACGGCCACGCCGGGCGCCAGCGCGACAGCCGTGGCGCCGAGCGCCACCGCCACGGCGACGGTCACGGAAACGCCCTGTGCCATCACCTTTACCGACGTGAGCACGGAGTACTTTGCCGCGCCGGTGCGCTACCTGGCCTGTCACGGTATCATCTCGGGCTACAGCAACGGCGACGGCACCCTGAGCTACCGCCCCAATAACCCGACGACGCGCGGCCAGATGGTCAAGATCATGGTCAACGCCTTTGGCGTGCCGCAGAGCACACCGGCTACGCCCACATTCGTGGACGTTCCGCCTGCACACCCGTTCTACCGCTACATCGAAGCTGCCGCCGCCGCGGGCATTGTCAGCGGGTATACCTGCGGCGCGCCCGGCGAACCGTGCCCAGGGGCCTACTTCCGCCCGAATAACGACGTGACGCGCGGACAACTCTCGAAGATCGTCGTCAACACGGCGGGCTGGGCGCTGCTGGATCCGCCCGTGGCGCACTTCCGCGACGTGCCGCCGGGGAGCGTGTTCTACCCGTTCGTGGAGACGGCCGTGTGCCGGGGGCTGGTCACGGGTTACGATTGCGGCCCCGGCTGCTATGAGTTCCGCCCGGCCAACAACGCCACGCGCGGCCAGATCGCCAAGATCGCCTATAACGCGATTACCGGCGCGCAAGCCTGCGCCACGGCCACGCCCGCGGCGCGCTAACCGGCACTATTTATCGCTACCATCCGGCAGGGGTGGGCGGCGCGGTGCGCCCGCCCCTGTGCCGTCTCGATCTTGACAAGGCGTGCCGGGGCACGGCATACTGGCCTGGGACGCGCAGGGCGGCCCAGGAGACGCGCATAGTGGATAACGTGAGCAGCAACAGCACTCCGGCGGACGCACGTCGCAGGCCGCTTGGCGTATTCGACTCGGGGGTGGGCGGGCTATCTGTGGTAACGGAGCTACGCCGCCTGCTGCCGCACGAAGATATCGTCTACCTGGCCGATACGGCCAACTGTCCCTATGGCCCGCGGCCCGCCGCCGAGATTCGCGCGCTGGCCGAGCAAGCCACGGTGTTTCTGCTGAAGCAGGGCGCCAAGATGATCGTCGTGGCCTGCAACACGGCATCCGCGGCGGGGCTGGCGCCCCTGCGCGCCCGGCACGGCCCCGCCTTGCCCATCGTCGGCCTGGTGCCCGCGGTCAAACCGGCGGTCGCCCTCACCCGCTCAGGCACCATCGGCGTGCTGGCAACCCCGGCCACGTTAAGCGGCGCCCTGCTGGAGGAAGTCATCGCCCGCTTCGCCACGCCGGCCGGCGTGCGCGTGGTCAAGGACCCCGGTTGCGGGCTGGTGGAAGCCGTCGAAGCCGGCGCGCTCGACAACCCGGCCACCCAGGCCCTGCTTCAGCAGGCGCTGGAACCGCTGCTGGCGGCCGGCGCCGACGCGCTGGTCCTCGGCTGCACGCACTACCCGTTTCTGCGCGCCGGGATCGCCGCCCTGGTCGGGCCGTCCGTGGCCCTGGTCGACTCGGGCCTGGGCGTGGCCCGGCAAACCCACCGGCTATTGCAGGGGCAGGGCTGGGCCAATCCCGGCCCAGCGCCCGGCCGGCTGCAACTCTACACCAGCGGCAACCCGGCTCAGGTGGGGCCGGTCATACGCCGCTTACTCGGCAAGGAGCTGCCCGTATGCGCATCCTGGCGGTAGATATCGGCACCGGCACACAAGACATCTTGCTGTTCGACAGCGATGAGCCGATTGAGAATTGCATGCAGTTGATCCTGCCCGCGCCCACGGTGGCCGTGGCCGGGCGCATCCGCGCCGCCACGGCGGCCCGCCGCCCGGTGGTGCTCGACGGGACGATCATGGGCGGCGGGCCGTGCGCCTGGGCCGCCGAGGATCATCTGCGGGCGGGCTACCCGCTCTATGCCACTCCGGACGCGGCGCGGACCTTTGACGACGACCTGGAGCGGGTCGCGGCCATGGGCGTTACCCTGATCGATCCCGCCGAGGTGGCCGGGCGGGCGGCGGGGGCGGTGCGCGTGGAAATGCGCGACTTCGACCCCGCGGCCATCCTGGTGGCGCTGGCCGGGTTCGGCGTGGACCCGCGCGTGGATGCGCTTTGCGTGGCCGTCTTCGACCACGGCAACTCGCCGCCGGGTTACAGCGACCGGCGCTTCCGCTTCGATTACCTAGCGGACCGCCTGGCGGCAGGCGGGCGCACCGATCTGGCGGCCTTTGCCTTCCTGCGCGACGCAATCCCGCCCGCCATGACCCGGCTGCGCGCCGCCGCGCACAGCCCCACCGGCGCCCTGGCCGAGTTGCCGCTGCTGGCGATGGACACCGGCCCGGCGGCAGTCCTTGGCACGCTCGAAGTGTCCGCCGTGCGCGCCGCCGCCACCGCCACGGGGGCGCTGGTAGTCAACGTGGGCAACTTCCACACGCTGGCCTTCCACCTGGTGGGCGGCGCCGTCGCCGGGTTGTTCGAGCACCACACCGGCGAACTGACCACGGCCCAACTGGCCGGGCTACTGGATCGCCTGGCCGCGGGCACGCTGACCAACGACGAGGTCTTCCACACGCAAGGTCACGGCGCCCTGGTGCTGAGTCCCCCCGCCGCGCCCCCGGCGCTCTGCGCCGTCACCGGCCCGCGCCGCGCCAAGCTGACCGCCGCGCCGTTGCCCTGGCCCATCCTGCCCGCCGTGCCGCACGGCGCGATGATGCTGACTGGCTGCTTCGCCCTCCTGCGCGCCCTGGCCCACCACTGGCCCCCGGCTCAGGCGCCGGTCGCCGCCGTGCTCGGCGCGGACGAGTGGTCGGTGGTCAGTGGTCAATGATGTGCCTGCGGCACCGCTACGCGATCAGTAAGACGGCTAAGTCGCATGCATAAAAAAGCAGGGGCGGGTGTTCTACCCGCCCCTGCCGCTATGTACCGTCTAACGTAACGCCTGATCACGCATCGTACTGACCACTGACCACTATCGTTGCGTCACCGCGAAGTACAGCATCTTCGAGAGCTGGCCGCGGGTGCCGTTGTTGCCGGGCCGATAGCTGAATGTACCGTTACCGTTATCATAGCCGGACACCACACCCTTGGCGACTACGGTCTCGATGTGCTGATAGAAGACGCTGCCCGGCGGCACATCTTGGAAGTGGGCGGTGGGCGGGTCCAGCAGCGTCCAGCCCTTCGCCAGGGCGATGATCTTGGCGAGCTGGCCGCGCGTGATGTTGTTGCCGGGGCGATACTCCAGGCAGCCGGCGCCGCAGGTGTAGCCCGAGATCACGCCATGGCTGACGGCCGTCTCGATGTGCTGGTAGAAGACGCTGCCGGGCGGCACGTCGCGGAAGGTGGGCGTGGCCGGGTTGAGCAGCGGCCAGCCCATCGCCAGGCTCACCATCTTGGCGAACTGGCCGCGCGTGGTGTTGTTGCCGGGCCGGAAGGTGAACGTGTTGTTCCCGGCGTCATAGCCCGAGATCACGCCCCGGCAGGCCAGGTATTCCACCGGCGTGTAGTAGTAGTCGCTGAGGAACACGTCGAGGAAGCTCTGTCCATCCGTCT
The DNA here is from genome assembly GCA_025927935.1 of Chloroflexia bacterium. Next base: position 9,018 of record JAICKM010000020.1, read on the forward strand.
GGGCTATGCAGCCCACCATCGGACCGATGATATCGTCGCTCGGCTGCAGATCGGGGATATAGTGGTTGCGGTTCTCCCAACCGTAGTAGTTCATCACGCCGCGGGCGGTTGGTTGCCAGGGATAGGTGGTAACCACCGTCTGCGCCCCTGGTTGCAAAGAGGCCGGCAGGACCACGCGGCCAAAGGTATCGCTGGAATCGGATGCATTCGGCGGCCGCGTGAGACCGACAAAGATATCCGCCTCTAGCGGCGCTCCCGCGGGAATGGCTACCGTACCCTCATTGCGCACGGTCACTTTAAACTGCACCGGATGCTGCAAACTGGGCCGTGCACCCCCATAGGGTATCACTTCCGCACCTGCCGCGACCAGATTAGATCCAGGAATAGTCGGGGTGGCTGTGGGCGTTGGCGGTGTTTGATACTGCACTTTAACCCAATTGAGCACTGGGGTCCGCGTCAGGGCGGTTTCCGCTCGACTCAGCTCGACCCGATACTGGAAAAACTGGCCGAACTCGGTCAGGCTAATTTCCTGTGTGTGGGTGATGCCGCTAGCGAGTGTAAACGTGCGGGTGAATGGCACTGGCGCGCCGTTTTCGAAAAAGTCGCGGTTGCTGCTCACCCGGTAAGTGATGGTCATAGTCACGGGCACACCGGGAGCGACGCTGGAATTAGCGCTCATACTAAGCAGTTCATACGGCGTACCGAGGTCGATGCCCCGTGAGGTGAAGACGCCAGTGGGCGCCCGCGTGGGGCCGCCGCCCGCGCCACAAGCCGTCTGGCCGAAGCGCACCGAGTCGAGGGCGGCGCCGTTGGCGTCCGCACCGTCGATGACATAGAGCCAACCGTCGGCGCTAGCGACCATGGTATGGGCGAAGCGGGCCGTGTCCAGGGCGGTCGTCTCATACCAGCCCGTGGCCGTGAAATTGGGCGGACCGTCAAGGAGCGTCGCCGCCACGTAATTGGTCAGATCGGTCGGCGTGTTGTTGGTGGCGCCGCCGCTGATAAACAGGTTGCCGCCGCCGGCACAGCCATAGGCCACCCCGGCCGCCGAGGAGAGCGGGCGCTGGTAACTGGTGTTTGCCACCCAGGGACCCAGGTTACCCGCGCTGTTCACCGCGGCGCTATAGACATCGGCCACGCTGCTGCTGCCCGCGTTGGTTTGCCCGGTCGCCACGAAGAGGCGCGAGGCGCCGTCCTGTGTGTAGCCCATCACGATATGGTCGTTCACGCCCCCGGCGTAGACACCCGGCAGGGGCGTGGTTTCGGTCCAGGCGCTCAGGGGGCCGCCACCGCCGACGTTGCTGAAATAAACCTTGCTGTAATACTGCCCGTTATTGCCCGCGCCGCCGACAATATAAATGTGCCCGTTCACCGCGGCGGCACCCAGGTGGCTGAGCCGGAACGGCAACGGCACTGCATCCGCCGTCCACGCCGATAACTGGCCCGTGCTGGTGTTCACCGTGGCGCGATAGACGACGTTGCTCTGCTGTGTAATCCCGCCGATAACCACCACCCCGCCCATCACGTAAATGGTATTGCCCACCGTTGCGGAAGCGGGGGCGGCCAGGGCTTGCGGCAGGCTGGAGACCGCGGTCCAGGTGGAGAGGCCATGGCCGCCGTTCACGTCGATAGACGCCATATAGCAGCTTGCCAGCAGCGTAGGCGGGGCGAGGTTGTCCGCTTGGCCGCCGCAGGTATAGATAAAGTTACCCACGCGGACGCTGGTGTGATAGAACCGGGGCGGCAGGCCAGTGCTGACGGTCGAATGCCAGGCGCCGGCTAGCCCCACCGCCTGCAAGTCGACCGAGCCGTCATCGATTGCGGGCGCCAGCTCAGTGTGGAAAAAGGTGCCCTGCTGGAAGTCCGCGGTAGTCGTGTCGAAGACACTGAATACATTCGCCCGCACAACAGGCCCTCCAACTGCCAGGCTACCGATGAGGGCAACGGCCGCGGCAAGAATCGCCAGGAGCGCAGTGAGTTTGCGGTTCATGATGGGGATCCTTCTTCTGTGCTAGACAACAAAAATTGGCCGGTGCGCGCTCCCGCACGCACCGGCCGCGAGGAAATACTCAGCGGGTCATGTTGACGACGGTCATGCCGTTCTTGAGCGCGCGGCCCAGGCCCACACCCACGTTGGCATTGGTGCGCGCCTGGCCGGCCGACCAGCCCCAGCCCATGAACTGGCCCTGGAGGAACGACCGATTGCCGTTGCAGCTCTCACCGGAGGTCGGGTGCAGCACCTTGAAAGCCGCAACATTCACCACATGATAGGCCAGGTTGGTGCCTGTCTGCCCGTTGCTGCGATCGCTGATCGGGATGAAGACCGTCTGGCCCACATCGCCGGCCGCCTGCATCGCCAGGCAGTCCTGGTTTCCAATGTTGCCGGTCTCGGAGTCCATCCAGAGGCCCGTGGAGCCAGGGTTGGTGCCGTCCCAGCCGAGCGGCATGAAATCATAGAGTACGGCGCCACCTTGTGCCCGGTTCGGATCGCGCATCTGCTCGACCCAGCCGGCGATCCGATTGTTGGCCGACACAGCGAAGCCGTTCTGTAACCAGGTGGTGATGTCCCTACCGCTGCAACCGTTGATACCACCGGCGTTGGAACCCTGACCCAGGCAGACCTTGCCCCAGCTACCAGGGCCGTAGTTGACGTTGAAGTCGAAGAGTTGCGTCGGGCCGCCGTTGACGTTGACGGTGCTGGTGTAGATCGTGATCGGCCACAGGACGGGGCCACCGGCCGGGCCGCCTTGCGGCGCGATGCCCGCGACCGACTGCATCGCCGCGCTGCCGTTGGCGTCAGCCGAGACATGGTCCCAACCGATCAGCCGGGCGAAGTAGGTCTCCGAGCGGGCGACGGTCTTCACATAGACGCCTGCCACGCCGTCCGATCCCGCGTAGGAGAACGGCACGGTGTTCACGGCGCCCACGGCGGAGGCGCCGTAGCGCTGGCCGTTGCTGTCCACATAGTAGGCTTCGAGATCGCCGGTACCCGCCTGGGCATTGTACGGCGTGGTGCTCACGTTGCTGCCCGCGGCCTGCAGAGCAGCCTTGATCGCTTGCAGCACGCCCGCGTTCTGGTCGGGGGTGAGGGACCCAACGCAGTTGGTCTCGCCGGAGCGCGGAGTGCAACCGTTGTTCATGTTGGCGCTAAAGTAGAGTCGCAGTTGGTTGGTGCCCGCCAGGGCGGCGCCGTCCACGGCGTTCTGGGCGATACGGCGCTGGGCGAAGGCGTTGCCGCCGTCAACCGCCAGGGCCACCAGGGCCATCAGGCCGATCAGGGCGCCGGCGATGATGATAATCGCCTGCCCCTGCTGTTTGCGCCCGAGTACTCGCTTACGCATTGTGATAAATCCTTTCTCCACTACGATAATTTGAAGTTACCGTTACACTTACGGATACGGACCTGGTGTGTGGGGCCGTTCCAGGGGCGGCCCCGCCCCGCGCCCAAAGAACCGATTGAGCCTGCCCCGCGCATTACTGCGGCAAGGGCGTGGGCGTCGGGCAGTTCGAACTGTGGCTGCTCGACGTGGTGAAATTACTGGGCGCCGAAGCGCCGATGGTTAGGGTACGGAAGCCCAGGAAACTGGGAAAGAACAGGTCGTTCATATGGTAGCTGACGCTCACATTGAACGTCTTGCCCAGGCAGCGCTGGGCGGGCGGCACGTCCACCGAGACGTCGCCGTTGCCGATGTTCACATTGTTGGGCGAGATGACCGCGCCCATCACGCGGGCGGCGACGTTCTTCGCCCGGCCCTGGAAGGTATCGTCCACCGAGCTGCAGTCGAGGCTACAGTCGTTGTCGGGTTGGGTCGCCAGGTAGCCGGCACCTTCGCCGGCCATGTTCTGCACCACGATCCAGGTGTAGAAGGCGCGACCCATGTCCACCGAGGCTGCCAGCAACATCAGCAGCAGGAACGAGCCCAGGGCGAACTCGACTATACTTTGTGCTTTCCGGCTCTGCCGGGCTTTATGCATCATCGCTTTCATCGCTTTTCCCTCGTGCGTTCCGCTACGGACAGGTTGGGTTGCTGTTTCCCGCCGATGCGATCGTCGATGTTTTCGTATCTGTGCCACAAGCTGTGGTCACACTCACCGTAACCGTTAAGCAGATATTACCCATCTTAGGGATTACCGCCGCCCGCGCCGGGGTCGTAACCGCAGGTGGGGGGATTCGGCACGGACGTTTCGTTGTTGTTGATTGTGCGCGCCGACACCATCTGCACGGTCAGGCCGCTCGCCGGAAGGACCTTGTCGAGGATGCCCACGACGAAGTGAAACTGGTACGTCGTCGTCACCACCACGCGGTCGCGGCCCACCACGAAGTTGGCCGCCCCGCCGCTGATCGGGTAGTACGGCGGGTTGGGATTGCCCGTATCGTACCCAACCTCGACCCCCACATCCCTGGGGTTCAGCAACACCACGCGGGCCTGGGCCTGGGCGACGATGTTGCACGGGTCATCACTGTGCGCGATGGCCGGATAGGTATTGAGGCCGTCCCTGGCGGTGGAGATGATCTCCAGCGGGTGGGTGGCCCCGTAGCGGGTGCCCTCCTGGGCCGCCGAGGAGATCTGGCTGAAAATGAACATCAGCCGGCCCATCTCCAGGATGCCGAAGAGGAGCATGAACAGGATCATCGAGATGAAGGCGAACTCGATCAGCCCCTGGGCCTTGCTTCGTCGATTAACTATCCGTTTGTTAAGGTACGGAATCTTTTCTATGATTCGCGCCATATCGAGTTTCTCCCTTCCAACACCCCGTGCGTGCCACGCCTCGGGCTACCGGGGACATTGCCACATCTGCGCGGGCCTGGAGGTCGTTAACCTCCTTCATTATAGATGGCCTGGAGAGCCGCTCACAATAGGAAATTGGTCCCGTTAGCCCGCTGGGGGCAAAAAATCAGATAGCCCAATAGTACTATCTTTCTACTACCATGAATAGTTGCAGTCAAATGGGAGCAGGTACAGCCCTTACCGCGTCCGGTAAACTGGTAAGGTGCGAGCGGAAGGAGCGCCGGCGGCGTGCCTGGGGCCGACCGCTGCGCCCATTATACTCGATTCACCTTACCAACCAATAGGCCGTCCGGGGCGAGGATGGCCCGGACAAATGTGCCGATTAGCAGGCATCCGGCGCCGCTCGGCGGCTCAAGCCGCCGGCTACTCTTACGAAGGCCCGCTAGCGCGGCCGCCCTCATTCCCGTGTCACTCTCATTCCCGTGTCACTCTGAGCGCAGCGAAGAGTCTCGTCTTGTGCCCCACCGAGACGAGATTCTTCGCTACGCTCAGAATGACAATTGCGGCGGCGGGACGCGCTGCTCCCCATGTCCTCTTCGCTGCGCTCAGGTCTCGTCTTGGCCCCACCGAGACGAGATTCTTCGCTGCGCTCAGAATGACAAGTGCGGCGGCGCCGGGCGCTGGCGGGCGCAAAAAAGGAGGGGCGGGCATTGGCCCGCCCCTCCTGGGGGTTGCGTGATCGACGGCGATTAGCCGATGGAGCCTTCCATCTGGAGCTGGATCAAGCGGTTCAGCTCGACCGCGTACTCCAGCGGGATCTCCTTGGTGATTGGCTCGATGAAGCCGTTGATGATCATCGAGAACGCCTCGGCCTCGCTGAGGCCGCGGCTCATCAGGTAGAAGAGCTGCTCCTCGCCGACCTTCGAGACGGTGGCCTCGTGGCTGATCTGGACGTGGTCTTCGTTGATCTGGATGCTCGGATAGGTGTCGGTGCGGGCCTCTTCGTCCAGCAGCAGCGCGTCGCAACGCACGTTCGACTTGACGCCGTGGCAGCCTTCCTGCACTTCGAGCAGGCCGCGATAGGTCGCCCGGCCGGTGCCCTTCGAGATCGACTTCGAGACAATGGTCGAGGACGTATTCGGCGCGGCATGGACGATCTTGGCGCCCGCGTCCTGGTGCTGGCCGTTGCCGGCGAAGGCAATCGACAGCACGTCACCACGCGCCCCCGGCTCCATGCACCAGACGGCCGGGTACTTCATGGTCAGCTTGCTGCCCAGGTTGCCGTCCACCCACTCCATGGTCGCGTTGCGGAACGCCTTGGCCCGCTTCGTCACCAGGTTGTAGACGTTGCCCGACCAGTTCTGGATCGTGGTGTAGCGCACCCGCGCGCTGTCATGCACGATGATCTCGACCACTGCACTATGCAGACTGTCCTCGCGATAGGTCGGGGCGGTGCAGCCTTCCACATAGTGGACGTAGCTGCCCGGCTCGGCGATGATCAGCGTGCGCTCGAACTGGCCCATGCTCTGGGCGTTGATGCGGAAGTAAGCTTGCAGCGGGATCTCGACCTTCACCCCCGCCGGGATGTACACGAACGATCCACCGCTCCAGACGGCGCTGTTCAGCGCGGCGAACTTGTTGTCGCCGGGGGGGATCACCGTCGCCCAGTACTTGCGGAACAGGTCGGGGTACTCGCGCAGCGCGGTGTCGGTATCGGTGAAGATCACGCCCTGCGCCTGCAAGTCCTCGCGGATGCTATGATAGATGACCTCGGACTCGTACTGCGCGCCGACGCCGGCCAGGTACTTGCGCTCGGCCTCGGGGATCCCCAGGCGCTCGAACGTATCCTTGATCTCCACCGGCACATCGTCCCAGGTCTTGCCCTGGCCCTGTGTCGGCTTGATATAGTAGTAGATCTCGTCGAAATTGATGCCGGAGAGGTCGCCACCCCAGGTGGGCATGGGCTTGCGGAAGAACATTTCGAGCGCGCGCAAGCGGAAATCACGCATCCACTGCGGCTCGCCCTTCATCTCCGAAATCTCGGCGACCACGTCGCGGGTCAGGCCCCGCTTGGCCTTGAACACGTAATTCTCGGGTACGTGGAACCCATACTTGTAATTATCAAGGCCCTGCGGCTGGGTTTCTGTACCAACCAGTTCGGTTGTCATGGCGTGCTCCTTCACCTCTACCGCCGGGACAAGGAATCATACCGGCCAATGCCGATCTTGCCCCAGGAGTAAACGCATATTGATACCTTTACATTATAGGCTTTTGGCGCGCCTTTGTCAACATTTACACAGGCGAATCTGTGAAAACCCGGAATCCGGATCCAGCAGGCGGCCGGATTGCCGGTGCTTGCGGTGATCAGGCACAAACCACGTCCCTCTGCGACATCACCCGATCGGGCCGAAGCCGTTCGGGTGCGTCGAATGCCATAGCCAGGCCGAGCGCACGATCGTTTCGAGGTCATACTGCGGCTGCCAGCCCAGGACCGTCCGGGCTTTGGTATTGTCGGCCCAGATCGCCACCGGATCGCCGGGGCGGCGGTTGGTGTACTTTACCGGGATGTCCACCCCGCTGACCTGGCGGGCCAGGTCGATAATCTCTTGCACCGAGGCGCCGTGGCCGGTGCCCAGGTTGACGATTTCGGACTCGTCATGGGTCGTCAGGTATTCCAGTGCCTTCAGGTGCGCCTCGGCCAGATCGAGCACATGAATATAGTCGCGGATGGCCGTGCCGTCGGGCGTGGGATAATCGGTACCGAAGACCTGCACCGCCGGGATCTTGCCCAGCGCCGCCTTCATGACCAGCGGGATGAGGTTCAGCGTGAAGGTCGGGTCCTCGCCGATGCTGCCGTCGAGCGTCGCGCCCGCCGCGTTGAAATAGCGCAGGCTGACAAAGCGCAACTGATACACCACATCGAACCAGTGCAGCATCTGTTCGACCATGCGCTTGCTCTCGGCGTAAGGACTCTCCGGGTGCAGCGGGTTGGCCTCGCTCACCGGCAGCACATCGGGCGTGCCGTAGACCGAGCAGGACGACGAGAAAATGATGCGCCGCACGCTCGCGCGGGTCATGGCTTCCAGCAGCGCCAGCGTGCCGCAGACGTTGTTCTGGAAGTAGCGGCCCGGCTGCGCCATCGACTCGCCCGCCGCTTTATAAGCCGCGAAGTGGATCACCGCCTCGATGGGATGTTCAGCAAACAGCCGGTCGAGCAAGGCGCCGTCGGCGATGTTGCCGCGCACCAGCGGGGTGTCGCCGATGGCCTCCTGGTGGCCGAACTCCATGCTGTCGAGCACGAGCACGTCGTAGCCCCGTTCGCGTAAGAGCCGCACGGTATGTGAGCCGATGTACCCCGCGCCGCCCGTCACTAATACCAGCATATGTGTCCTCCCAGCCTGAGTAAACTGTCACCTACCCATTATCACTCTGAGTGCAGCGAAGAGTCTCGTCCTCTACCTTGCAAGACGGAGATTCTTCGCTGCGCTCAGAATGACGCCGCACGGGCGGGCGCCCCGGAACGCTGCCTGTCATTGTATGCCGTGTTCCGGCCTTTGGCAACGGCGGAAGCAAACAGCCGCTTTCTGGTATACTGTACATCGGGCCATGCACGGCAAGATCCGTGCGCGGGATGCGGCCCGGCAAGCGTGTTATCATCGGACATTCACCGCGACCGGCCACAGGCCGCGCAGAAGAAGGGTGGCGTGTACAAAGGGCTTTCAATTTCGGTAGTTATCCCCTGTTTTAACGAGGAAAGGGGCATCGGCACCGTGTTACAGCGCATGCCGGACTACGTCGACGAAGTGATCGTCGTGGATAACAACTCCGCCGACGGCACGGCGCGCATCGCCGAGGAGCATGGCGCGCGGGTGGTGCATGAAAAGCGCAAGGGCTACGGCAGCGCCTACCAGGCGGGGCTGCCGCAGGCGCGTGGCGACATCATCGCTACCCTGGACGGCGACGGCACCTATCCGGCGACGGAGATCGCGCCGATCCTCGACTGGATGCTGGCGCGCAAAGTTGACTTCGTCTCGGCCAGTCGCTTCCCCTTGCAGAAGCGCGAGGCCATGCGCCGCCGCAACTGGCTGGGCAACATGATCCTCACCTGGACCACGCGGCTGCTCTGGCTCACCTGGATGCACGACTCACAATCGGGCATGTGGATCTTCCGCCGCGAGATGCTGCGCCACCTGCGGTTGACCAGCCTGGGTATGCCTTTCTCGGAGGAGATCAAGATCGAGGCGATGACGAACCGGCGCTACCGCTTCGCCGAGTACCCGATTCGCTATGAGGAACGCATCGGCGAGAGCAAGCTCTTCCCGTTCCAGAACGGGTTGGAGAACCTGCTCTTTTTGTTCAAGCTCCGGCTGGGGCGGCGCAAGCACGCCCGGCCCCTGCCCGGCCCACGCGATTGACAGGAACCAGCATATGCCACAGATGACAAAAGCCCGTCGCGCCGTCGCCATGATGGCGGGTGGGCTGCTCGTGACCGGCCTTGCCGGGATGACCCTGCTGAGCCAGGCCGGGGCTGCCCCCCGCTTGGCGCCCGCCGCCGACAGCTTTGCCGACCCGGCCTTTGAACAGGTGTGGGGGCGCACCGATTTCCTGGTCGCCCAGGGACAGGCGGCGCGCTCCTGGTACTGGGGTCCCGCCGCGGGCCGCAGCGTCTACGAACCCTACGACGAAGGCTCGGGCCGGCTACACCTGGTGCAATATTTTGATAAGAGCCGCATGGAGATCAACGACGTGACGGCGGACCGCAACTCCAAGTGGTTCGTCACCAACGGCCTGCTCACCGTCGAACTCGTGTCGGGCCGGGTGCAGTTCGGCAACACGCGCTGGGTGCCCAAGCCGGGCGGCCCGGCGCCCATTCCCGTCGCCTCAGACGCCGACGACGCAAACGCGCCGACTTATGCCAGCTTCACCAACCTCGCCAACACCATCCTGGGCGACCACAAAGCGCCCGACCGCAGCGGCCAGATCGTCCAAGAGACAGTGAGCCGGGCGGGCCAGGTGGCGCCCGCGCCCGACAAGGCCGGTTACGGCGTGCGCTACGCCCACTTTGAGCCGTTGACCGGCCACAATGTGGCCGGGGTCTTCTGGGACTTCCTCAACGCCCGCGGCCCGGTGCGCGAAAACGGTGCGACGGTGAACGCGGCGCTGAGCGATCCCTGGTTCTTCACCAGCGGGCTGCCGATCAGCGAGGCGTACTGGGCGCGCGCCAAGATCGCCAACACCCAGCACGACGTATTGATCCAGCTTTTCGAGCGCCGCGTGCTCACCTACATCCCCGACTATGACCCGGCCTGGCGCGTGCAGATGGGCAACATAGGCCAGCACTACGTGCAGTGGCGCTATCCAGGCGGCCTCCCCGCCCCCGTGCCCACCGCGCCCGCGGTGCTGCAACTGGCGCACTGACCCGGTAGCGGGCCAAAGGGTGGGCGCGGGCGGCGCCCACCCTTTTCTATGCTCTGCGGTAAGCCGCACTACCGACAACTGTGGGGGCATGGGCTAGACTCCCTCCAGATAGTGGCTGCTCGCTTGCGGCCAAAACGCCCACACTTTCCCATTTCACCGGTAATCGGAGGGATTGACCCATGCAAATCGGAATCGGACTTCCCAACCCCATCCCCGGCACCCAGGGCCGCACCCTGGTCGAGTGGGCGCGCCGAGCCGAGGAGCGCGGCTTCTCGACCCTGGCGACCATCGACCGCATCGCCTATCCCAACTATGACTCCCTGATTGCGCTGGCCGCAGCTGCCGCCGTCACCGAGCGCATCGGATTACTCACCAATGTCTTGCTCGCGCCCACACGCAACCCCGTCGTGCTGGCGAAAGCCGCGGCCAGTGTCGACCAGATCTCCGGCGGGCGGCTGACCCTGGGGCTGAGCGTGGGCGGACGCGAGGACGACTACACCGCGGCGGGACTCGACTTCAAGACGCGCGGTCGCCGCTTCGACGCAGACCTGGAACTGCTGCACCGGGCCTGGCAGGGCGAGCCGGTCGCGGGCAGCCCCAAGCCGGTGACGCCCACCCCGGTACATAACGGGCGGGTGCCGATCCTCATCGGCGGCATGTCGGACGCGGCGGTCGAGCGGACCCTGCGCTGGGGCATCGGCTGGACGATGGCCGGGACTGCGGCGCAGTCCGCGCCTTTCATCGCGCGCATCCGGCAGGCGTGGCAGGAGGCGGGCAAGCCGGGCAAACCGCGCATCGCCGGGCTCATCTACTTTGGCCTTGGTCCTAACGTCGATACGGGCATCCCCGCCTATATCAAGGACTACTATAGCTTCGTGCCCGAGCCTGAGCAGTTAGCGGCAAGCGTTCCCCGCACGGCGGAGGCGTTGCAGAGCGCGGTCAAAGAGTTCGAGGATCTCGATATCGACGAGATCATCTTCGTTCCCACGATTGCCGAGATCGGGCAGGTCGATCTGCTGGCGGACGCCGTGCTGCCTAAATAAGCGGGTTCGCGACAAACGTGGGGGCGGCGCCGCAGCGCCGCCCCCGCATAGTGCAAGCGTATCCCTGTTTACGTCGGATCGACGGAGTGGGCCACGTCGAGCAGCCCCGCGTCGGGCAGCCGGCCCACCAGCACGTAAACCATCCCGCTGTCCCGCCAGAATACGGCATGGTCACTGCCGCCCGTGTCCATCCAGTAGGTGCGATCCCCCTGCTGCACCGTGTGCCAGGACCCCGGCGGCGGACCACCCGGATCCTGGGCCTGGTAGAGCGACAACATATTATCCCCCGCCATCCAGGCCAGTTGCGCGCCGTGGGTCTGGCCGAGCATTAGCGCGCGTCCGCCGGCAAAGTGATAGCCTGTCGGCACGGCGGCAGGCGTCGAGACGGTCATGCCCATCGTCGTAGCAAGTTGCGCGCGCACGGCGGCTACGTCGCCGGGCAGGGTGTGCGGCACATTGCCTAGCTGCTCGGCCATCTCGTGGTCCTGCATCGACATCATAGCGACAGTGGCCGCCTGGGAGCGGTCGAACAGATTGAGCGCCACCGTGCCCAAGCCCAGCGCCAGCACAAGCACCACAACCGCCAGGGCGCCGGCCAGGGCCCAGCGCCGGGATGGACGCCAGCGTGGCAGCCCGAAGCGGCGCGCAGGGGACGCGGCGCCGGCAAAGGCACGAGTGCGGACACGGGCGGCGAGACCGGCGGGAACGGGCGGCGCGAGGGCGGCGCCGGGAGCCAGGAACCGCTTCACCTGGCGCTGGCCTTCCACATCGGCCCGGCAGCGGGCGCATTCTTCCAGGTGGCGCGCGATAGTCTGCCGGGTGGCCGGATCGAGTTCCCCGTCCAGGAAGGCGCTCAGGAGATCGCGCGGCTCAGGGCAGGGAGTCATGGTGCGCCTCCGCTCAAGTCGTTCGCCGGCAGTTCGGGCATGCCCTCGGTCAGCCGGGCGCGCAAGAGGCTGCGCGCCCGGTAGAGGCGGGAGCGCACGGTCCCGACGGGACAGCCGAGCATCCCCGCCGCTTCTTCATAGGAAAAGCCGCCCACATCCACGGCCACGATGGCGCTGCGGAAGTCGGGCGGCAGTTCCCGCAAGGCCGCGCTCAACCGCGCATCCAGCGTGCGATCCAGCAGGATCTCCGCGGGGTCGGCGGCGGGCGCCTCCCAGGCGGCGATGTCGGCGGGCGAGGTGGCGCTGAAGGAGCGCGTCCGGCGCGCTTCGGCGCGGCCCACCTGGTTAAGAAAAGTGTTGTTCATAATGCGATACAGCCAGGCGCGGGCATTCGTGCCCAGGGTAAAGCGATCAAAGGCGGCATAGCCGCGGGTATAGGTCTCCTGCACCAGATCCTCGGCGTCGGCGGTCCGGCCCGTCAGCCGCAAGGCAGCGTAGTACAGCCCGGAGAGATGCGCCAGCGCGACCTCTTCAAACAGCGCTTGCTTTTCGCGGTCATCGCGCCACATCCGCATGGGCCGGCGTTCCTTCAACTCCCTGGGCCACGTAGCAATCGTGCATCATAATGGGCGAGAATCGCGCCGGATGCTTCCCCGGCGCCTTCTCTATTATAGACAACAGGGGAAGGCCGGGGAAAGTTCCCGCCGGGCGTAGTCCGGGAGCGAAAGCAGTGCCCGCCCGATCAGCAGGATCGGGCGGGCGGGGCGCCGCGTGAGGCGGCGGGCACACGCAGCGGTCAGGGGCAAGCGGCGCCGAAGGCGGCACCCAGGACCGGTTCCGCACAATGGAGCCAGGGAAACTCCCAGGCGGGGTTGGTGGACCCGGCATTGTTCATCTCGTCTGGGTTGACCTGGATGTGGACATGCGGGCCGCTCGAAAAGCCGGTGCTGCCGCTCTCGCCGAAGGGCGCCCCGGCGTCAAAGGTCGCGCCCTCTTGCACCCAGTCGTTCAGCTTCGAGAAATGGGCCAGCAGGATATAGTGCCCGGTTTCGGCGGATTTAAACCAGACATGATTGCCCCAGCCCTTCCCGCAGCTCTGGTCCCCGGCGACGCAGCCGCGCAACACCTCGGTCACGGTGCCGCCCACCGGCGCATGCACGTTAGTGCCGGTCCAGGCGTCGAGGTCGATGCCATAATGCGCGCCGCCGCTGGGATAGTGGCCGAACTCGGCGGTGATCTGGTACTGGTGGTCCAGGAGATTGGCATGCGGCGCGACCGGCGGGGCGGGCGCCGCGGGCGCCTGCTCGGCGCCGCCGACCGGCACCACTTCCCCCGATGCGCGCACATGATAGGTCTGGCCGGGGGGGATGGCGTAGCGGCCCCGGTGTATGGCGCTGGGGTCGCGCAGCAGCCAGGCAGCCGCGCCCACCACGAGACAGAAGGCACAGAGGCCGACCAGCACCGCACGGTACGTTGGGCTATAGAGTAACGCAGACAGATTCGACCCGCGGCGGGCACGACCATCTGACCAGATCATATTCAGGTTTCCGTTTCGGAACGACAACTCTAGGGTGAATAGCGTGGGGGAGGCCAATCTCCCTGCCTTATTATACCAGAACAAACGTACTACGGCAATAGGATCAGGGTAGATATTGAGGCTATATTTATGGTCGCGGACAGCGACGCAGCATCAGACCGGGCGCCGGGGCAGGCTGCGGCCATAGCGGCCGCGCAGATCGTTCCAGCGCACCCGAAGCACGTCGGTGAGCAGACGCAGTGGGTCGCGCAGCGGGTTAACTA
>JAICKM010000486.1 GCA_025927935.1 Chloroflexia bacterium
ATGTCGAGGATCGTGCCCGGCTGGCGGAACACGACGAGACCCCAGACCGGGATGGGCCGGGCAAATCCCTGGGTGTCCAACCAGGTCTTCAACGCGGCGATCTTGGTAGCCAGCGCCGCGCTCGGATTGCCCAGGCCCGGTTCGCCCATGCGCGCCAACCGCTCGATGATCGGCAGGCGCTGACTCCAGCGGTCCTTGCCGTTCACCTGCCGGCACTGCACCGGGTAGCGGCCTTTCTCGTCCTCGGTCAGCCCGCGCATCTCGATCACAAACAGACCCTCGCCCGAGAGCAGCAGGTAATCGATGACGGTGCCCCCGACGGGGACAAAGGCATAAAGCTGCTGGCGGGGCGTCGGGCGGAGTTCTTCCAGCACGATGGGCGGCAGTTTGGTCTCGGCCTGCCAGCGGCGGGATTGGCCGCGCCCATATTGCCAGAGCGGGAAGCCGACGATCAGCGCCGGGTAGGCGACAAAGACCAGCCAGTACTCCGTGCCCATCAACAGGCTGAGCGCGAAGCTGAGGATGGTAAGCAGCAGGCCCGCCGCCTGCATACGGGTGGCGGTACGCCGCCGGGACTTGATATACTGCTCGTTGACGCTCAGGTTCACTGGTTAACGTCCCCTCTCCAATAGCCCCGCGGCGTCGCCGTCGTCCCAGCGGCGCCAGATGAGCGAGGCATTCTGGCCGCCAAAGCCGAAACTGTTTTTCATGACCACGCGCAGGTCGCCCTTGCGCGCCGCATTGGGCACATAGTCGAGGTCACATTCAGGGTCGGGGGTCTCGTAGTTGATCGTCGGCGTCATGATGCCGGTGCGCAGGCTCATGATGGTCGAGACGGCCTCCAGCGAACCGCAACCGCCCAGCAAGTGGCCGAACATCGACTTGTTGGAACTCAGCGGCACCTTATAAGCGTGCGCGCCAAAGACGTGCTTGACGGCGGCGGTCTCCATCGGGTCGTTCAGGTCGGTGGCCGTGCCATGCCCGTTGATGAAGTCGATATCCTCGGCCTGCAAGCCGGAATTTTCGAGCGCCCGGCTGATCGCCTTGGCCGCGCCGCGCGCATCGGGCGCGGGGGCCACAATGTGGAAGGCATCCGACGAGCAGCCAAAGCCGATCAACTCGGCATAAATGTGCGCGCCGCGCTCCAGCGCGTGGTCGAGGCGTTCGAGCACCAGAATGGCCGAACCCTCGCCGGGCACCATGCCGTCGCGGTTTTTGTCGAAGGGGCGCGACGCGTGCTGCGGGTCGTCGTTGCGGTGGCTCATGGCGCGCAAGAGGCAGAACGCGGCCAGGCCGAACTCCGAAATCGCCGCCTCGGTGCCCCCGGCCAGCATCACCGTGGCCGCCCCACGGCGGATCACTTCCGCCGCCTCGCCGATGGCCTGGGTCGTGGCGGCACAGGCGGTGACCACCGTGCTGTTGTAGCCGCGCAGCCCGAACTGGATCGAGACCTGGGACGCGCACATGTTGGGCAGCACCATCGGCGCGAAGAACGGGTTCATGCGCATGCCGCCCCTGGTCATCCAGACCCGCGCGCCCGCCTCGATCTCCGGGAAGGCGCTCGTGCCGGTGCCCAGCAGCACGCCGATCTCCTCGCTACTCGCATCGGTCACGGGGACGCCGCTGTCGTCCAGCGCCTGCCGCGCCGCGGCGACGGCGAACTGAGTCGCGCGGCTCATGCGCCGGGCCTCGCGTCCATCGATCCAGCAGATCGGATCAAAGTCCTTGACCTCGGCGGCGATGCGGGTGGGATAGCCTTCGGTCTTGCACAGGGTGATAGGGCCGACCGCCGATACCCCATGGCTGAGACCATACCACAAGTCGTCGACATTGTGACCGTGCGGGCTGATCGTGCCCATCCCGGTCACCACCACGCGCTTGCGGGGGTTGGTCTCAAAGGCCAGGCCATACCCATTGTCAGGCGGCATACTGTCGCTCCGTGCCATTATGGTTCCTTCCGCAATTAAAGTTGTCCCGCGGGGAATGCGTTCGGGGCGGCGCAAGGGTGTAGACACAAAAGAACCGCAGCGCAGTCGGTCTGCAAGCAGACCACGCTACGGCCGGGAAAGTCGCGGGGGACCGCACCACAAGCTTGCTGCCGGGTGAGCTTTGTGTTAGACTCCGGGCGCATACCTGACTTTAGTGTACCATACTCGCCTGCCGTTGGCAACT
The DNA here is from genome assembly GCA_025927935.1 of Chloroflexia bacterium. Next base: position 2,173 of record JAICKM010000486.1, read on the forward strand.
CTATGCTCTCAGTGATCATCGTCTCCTGGAACGTTCGCTCCCTGCTGGACGGCTGCCTGGAATCCCTGCGCCCCTGGCTGAATCGCGAATCGGCCGGCGCCTCTGCGCCGGCCGAGATTATCGTCGTGGACAATGCATCGAGCGACGGCACCGTGGCCTGGCTGCGGACCGCCTGGCCGCAAGTGCAGGTGCTGGCGAGCGCGAAAAACCTGGGCTTCGGGCGGGCGAACAATGCCGGGCTGGCGCGGGCGCGCGGCGAGTGGTTGCTGTTGCTCAACCCCGACACACTGGTCCAACCCGGCGCCGTCGAGACGCTGATCACTTTCCTGGCCGCCCACCCGGCGGCGGGCATGGCCGCCCCGCGCCTGCTCTATGGCGACGGCACCTTGCAACGCAACGCCTTCCGCTTCCCTGGCCTGGCCCAGGTCGTCCTGGACCTCTTCCCGCTCCACTCCCGGCTGGTGGAGTCGCCGCTCAACGGGCGCTACCGGGCCGAGCGGCAGCCGGATGCCGCGCCCTTCCCCATCGACCACCCGCTGGGCGCGGCCATGCTAATCCGGCGGGCGGTCTACGAGCAGGTGGGCGGGTTCGACGAGGGCTTCTTCATGTATGCGGAGGAGGTCGATTGGTGCCGGCGCATCCGGGCGGCGGGGTGGGAGATCTGGCAGGTGCCCGCCGCGTGCATAGTCCATCTGGCCGGGCAGAGCACGCGCCAGGTGGCGGGGCGCATGTATGTCGAACTCTGGCGGGCACGCTACCGGTTCTTCGCTAAGCACTATCCGCCGCGCTTCCGGCAGGCCGCGCGGCTGGTGGTGCGCGCCGGGATGCTGCGCAAGACGCTGGCCGTCACCCTCGACGCCCTGCGTGGACGGCGCGACCCGGCGGAGGCGCGCGCCTTGCGCCGGACCTACGGCGCCGTCTTCCGCCTCTGAGGACCCGCGAGCCATGCAGCTATCCGTCGTCATCCTGGCGATCAACGAAACCGACCACCTGGCCGCCTGCATCGCAAGCGCGACCCCCTTGCTGGCCCCACCGGACGGCGAACTGGTCGTCGTGCTCGACGCGCGGGCGACCGCGGCGGTCGAAGCTGTGGCCCGGCGGGCCACCGAGCGCGTCTACCGATCCCAGTTCGTCAACTTCTCGGCGCAGCGCAACCGTGGACTGGTCCTGGCCGGGGGCGCCTGGGTACTCTTTCTCGACCCCGACGAGCGGGTCACGCCGGAACTGGCGCGCGAGATCCCGGCGACCCTGGCCGCACCGGGCGAGTGCGCGGGTTACTGGGTGGCCCGGCGCACGTTTATGTTCGGCCACGAGGTGCGCCACACCGGCTGGTGGCCCGACTACCAGATGCGCCTCTTGCGCCGCGATCTTGCCCGCTACGACGAAGCCCGCGCCGTGCATGAGCTACCGCTAATCCCCGAGGACCGGCAGGCCCGGCTCCAGGCCCCGCTGATCCATTACAACTACGCCACGTGGCGGCAGTTCGCGGCCAAGCAGCGCTACTATGCGGCCTACGAAGCGCGCGCGCAGCACGACAGAGGCATCCGAGCCAAACCGCGCAATTTCATCCTGCAACCCTGGCGCGAGTTCCGCCGCCGGTTTATCACCCTCGCCGGCTGGAAAGACGGCCCGCTGGGCCTGCTGCTCTCGCTGGCGCTGGCCTACTATAACTTTCGCATGTACGTGACCCTGGCCCGGCTGGGCCAAAGCCGGCGTGGCAATTGACACGCACCGCGCCGCTGCGTAGAATAAGGGCAATCGCGCCTGAGTACAGTGTATCCGTACAGCAGCCGGCTCCGCCCGGCCGGTCCACTCTGCCGCGGCCTCATTCCGTCATTGCGCTCCAGCGATCATTGATCGCCGGGGAAGAAGGATACCCTCGATGAACCGCCGAACGGCCGTGACTATTGCTGTGCTGCTCCTCGTCTTCCTCGCCATCGTCGTGCTGACTCGCACGGAAAATACGCCCGCTCCCACCCAACTTTCGCCCACCCTGCCCACGGCCACCCTGGCAAATACCGGCAACAGCACGCGTGGGCTGGAAAACAACCCTGGCAGCAGCGTCGTGAGCAATCCAGGGGGCGCGCTGCCCGCTAACGCCCCCAAACCGCCGCCGCCACCCACCAACTACCAGGGCTGTCCGGCCACCGGCGACGGCGGCGATCCGCAACTCAATACCCGCAAGAACCGCACCGACTCGGCGGCCTGGTACCCGGTCGCCATCAGCAGCCTGCTCAACCTCCAATGGCCCAAGGGAGTGGAGCGCCGGAACCGGGCCAATTGGACCCGCGACGACGCGGTGGCCGTGGCGCAGTACGAGGGGATCCCCGTGCAGATCGAAGGCTGGCTGGCCGGCGCCAAGCAGCAGGGGCCGGAGTCCTGCAACTGCCACTCGGCAGACGACGTGGACAATCACCTCTGGGTGGTGGACGACCCCAGCAAGGACCGCGACCAGTCCATCGTGGCCGAGATCACGCCGCGCGTGCGCGCGCAACACCCCGGCTGGGCCTTCAGCCGCGTGCGCCCGCTGGTGGACGGCCAGACCAAAGTGCGTATCAGCGGCTGGCTGCTGATGGACCAGGAACACCCGGAGCAACTGGGCAAGACGCGCGGCTCCATCTGGGAGATCCATCCGATCATCGCCTTCGACGTGCTCCAGGGCAACCAGTGGGTGTCGCTCGACACCGGCCAGGCGTCGCGCACCATCACTGCCGATGCGGAGCCGACCGAAGATCCGAACCTGCCGCCGCCCATTGTGGAGACACCCGAACCGGGCGCGCTAGCCACGGCCACCCCCCGCCCGCCCATGGGCAAAAGCGGCGGCCAGGGCATCACCCGCGGTCCCGTCCAGATCAGCGATATTTTCTATGACGGCACCAAGGGGCAGAACGAGCCGGATGAATACGTCGAGATCAGTAACACCGGCAGTGCCCCGGTGAACCTGCAAGGCTGGGTGCTGCACGATATATATGGGGGACAGCAGTTTACCTGGCCCAACTTCACGATCCAGGCCGGGCAGAAGATCCGGGTCTACACCAACGAAGTCCATCAGGATAGCGGGGGGTTCTCCTTCGGTTCTAATGCGGCCATCTGGGCCAACAAAGGGGATGCCGCGGAACTGCGGGATGCCACAGGGACGGTTGTTTCGACCTTTGCTTACGGCAACAAACGCTAACGCCCACCGGCGGCCAGCGGCCGGCCGCCGGACCAGGTCCCGAGGAGCGATTGATGCACAAAGCGATCAACATGCAAGGCGAAGTGCAGATGGCCGGCGGCGAGGACGCCGTCCGCCAGGCGTTGCAGAGCGCGTTTGCCGCCACCAATCCGGAGTTGAAGCTAACCATCAAGGGCCTGTCGCC
>JAICKM010000575.1 GCA_025927935.1 Chloroflexia bacterium
GCTCATTCGTGGCGGTGATGCCCGACACCAGGGCTTGCAGCAGGGTCTTGAGCGCGGGGCGGTGGGTATGCTCGGTGGCGGTGCCGGCGGCGACGGCGGTTTCGATGCTTTGCAGGTAGGTCGTGATGGGGTTGGCGGCCATGCGGGTCCTCCGGGCAGGGTAGCGTGCGGTCGAAAGGGCCTAGTTACCCGCATTATACCGGATAGCAACTATATCTAGCAACAAACCATGCACGGGGCGATCTCCCCTCCCCGCGTCACTCGTCGTCCGCAGCACGCAGCGGCCCTTCGCCCCTTACCGCGATGGGCGATGGGCCGCAGGGGGCGATCGCTGATAGTACGGCGCCACCCTGTAACGGGCTGAGCGAACGAACGTTCTAGCAGTAAGACTATCCCGGAGGTGCAACGCATGACGAAATCGAGCATCGCGGCGGCGCGGGCGCTGGAAATTTGGCAGTTCATGCAGGATGAACTGGTGCGGGTGATTGCGCCGCTGAGCGCCGCGCAACTGAACGCGCGGATCGCCCCCAACCAGCGCACGGTGGGCGAGCTGGCCGAGCATATCGTGCGCGGGCGGGCGCTGTGGGTCCACAAGGTTCTGGGCGACCCGTCGCTGGAGCCGCTGATGAACTGGGACGAACCGGACGACCCGCCGCGCGCCGCCGCCGAGGTGGTGGCCGGGCTCCAGCACACCTGGCAGATCCTGCGGGCCTACATCGAGCCATCCACCGCCGACGACCCCGGCCCGGTGCCGGAGCAGGAGCAGACCGGCCTGCGCATCGTTTGGGGTATGCTCGACCACGACCTGGCCCATGCCGGGCAGCTTGCCCTCATGCTGGGCACGCTGGGCCTGGAAACGCCTGATTTTTAGCGCGCCGCCTGTTCAGGGGATCATCGCCGGACAACCGGCCCCCTACCGCGTCCGAGCATCCCGGCCCTTCGCCCCTTGCGGTGCCCCGCGTATGGGATCGTGCGCCGGCATCACCCTCACCTACCTGGGCCACGGTTGAGCCGCCCGCCAGGATGTGCAGCCGCGAAGCACGCGAAGAAAAACCCGATCGGAACCGTCTTCGCGGTGCAAAAACAGAGGCCGGACTTACCCCCGCCCGCGCTCCAGCAGGACCATCATCAGCAGGCTGAGCAGGGCGCGGGTCTCGTCCTCGGTGCGCAGCGGCTCCAGTTGCTCGATGCGGAACAGGCTTTCGAGCAGGGCCGGCTCCTTACGCAGCCGCAGCACCACCCCGCCGTCCGGGCGCACCACGCGATACGTCGGGTGGAACAGGTAGCCGCTGACCAGGCCCAGCACCGGCACCTCGCCCAGCAACTGGTCGGCCACCTTGATCCAGGGGTTTTCTTCCTCGATACGCAGCCCCGCGCCGCCGTCGTGGATGTCATAGGTGGCCGACCAGAGCGTGCGCAGGCCGTGTTGCTGCACGGCGCCCAGCGCGCGCCCGGCCATGTCGGCGATCTCGTAGCGCGCGCCGAAATCGAGGATGCGGTCGGCGTGGATGGTATAGAGCGGGTGCTGCTGCTCCGGGTCGGCGAACACCGTCACCGCCTCTTTCAGCTTGAGCAGCTTCTGCCGCACATAGAACACCGTCTCGCCGGTGGCGTCCGTGACCCGGATCTGCGGCGCCAGGGCCAGGATCTTGAAGGACAGGGTGAGGGGATAATTCACGAGCGGGGGTTTCCTTCCCATACGTGCGCGTGGCGGCCCGGTGTGCGCCGGTTGGTATCACTCCCTCAGTATACGCGAAACGGCCTTCGGTTGTCGCGAGCCGGTCAACCGTCCGACCAGCCGCCGAGAATCGGTGCTGGTTTTCACTAACCTGTTACCGGTGTACACCGGCGCTGCCACGGCGGGCGGCTATACTGGTAGATGAAGGCGGGGAAGTTCCCGCTTGCCTGGCGTGCCCGGCGGACCGGGGGCGTTGGGCTTCGCTAAGCCGCTCGGCGGGCTATCGGGCCGGGCAGGGCATCGTAGAATAGGAGCATTTCCGTGGGTAGAGTAGAAGGTAAAGTAGCCGTCGTTACCGGCGGCGCGCTGGGCATCGGCAAAGCCTGCGCGCAGGTGCTGGCGCAAGAAGGCGCCAAAGTCGTCATCACCGACATCAAAGAGGCCGAGGGCCGCGCCCTGGCCGAGGAGATCCAGGCCGCGGGGGGTCAGGTGCTCTTTGTCCGCCAGGATGTGGCGCAGGAAGCCGAATGGCAGGCCGTCGTCGCCGCGACCTTGCAGGCGTTTGGCCGGCTCGATATCCTCGTCAACAACGCCGGGATCGGCACCTCGGTCAACATCGAGGAAGAAACGCTGGCCGGCTGGCGGCGCCTGATGAGCATCAACCTGGACGCCGTCTTCCTGGGCACGCAGTACGCCATCAAGACCATGAAGGGCACCGGCGGCGGGTCCATCGTCAACATCTCCTCGATTGAGGGGCTGGTCGGCGACCCGAGCATCGCCGCCTATAATGCCAGCAAGGGCGGCGTGCGCTTGCTCACCAAATCAGCGGCGCTCTATTGCGCCAGGGGCGGGCTGCACATCCGCGTCAACTCGGTCCACCCCGGCTACATCCGCACGCCGATGATCGACAACGCGCTGGCCGCCTCGCCCGACGGCCAGGCCATGTACGACTACCTGGTGAGCCTGCACCCGGTGGGCCATCTCGGCGAACCGGACGACATCGCCTATGGCGTCCTCTATCTGGCGTCCGACGAGTCGAAGTTCGTGACGGGCAGCGAACTGGTGATCGACGGCGGCTACACCGCGCAATAAGCGCCGCTGCCGCCCGACCGCGCCCGCCACCCCTGGCGCACGGGTGGGCCGCGCCGCCGGGCGGGTTCCTCCCCAAGCCGCGGGGGCAGGTCGCTAGACTTGCCCCCGCCCCACTTTCCCCGGCGCGGCCCCTTAGACCAGCGGATCGAAGGAGACCCCGGCGGGCACCTCGTCGCCGTCGCCGAGACCGGCGGCGGCAAGGGCGGTGGCCAGGTCGTCATAGCGCGCGAATTGCGCCACGCGCCCGCCCGTGACGCGAAACCGCGACGCCAGGGGCCGGGCGCCGGGGGCGGCGCTCGCTGCGCCGGCTTGCCAGACGCCCTGCTGGGCGACGACGACCACCTCGCCGCGGGCGAAGATGCGTTCCGTGATCAGCCGCAAGCCCGCGCGGGTGAGCCAGTCGCGCAAGAGTTGGTGCCCGTAGCCTGCGCCGCGCGGCCCCGCCACTTCGATATCGGGCGCGGATAATGCGAGCAGGCCCTCCGCGTCCTGCCGGTTCACGGCCTCCTGCCAGGCCCGCACCACAGCCACCGCATCAGTAGAAGGCATAGCCGGTCCTTTCCACCGGGCCACAGCGCGCCCTGCTCCCGGCCCGCCGCTCCCCGGCGCGGGTCTACGGGCATCTTAGCACATGCGCGGGGGTTGCGCCACCCGGCAACCTGGCCCGGGTGCGCATCATCGTTTTGCATCGGGGTGAGCGACCAACCTCGCCCGTTAGGAGACCGGCGGCGCGACCAGCTTCAGCGTCAGTGTGACCGGGTCTTCGACGCTGAGCATGGGCATGCTGGGCGCTTGCACCCCGAATTGGCTCATATGGAGCGTGGTCGTCGCCTCGGCGCGCAGCGTGCTGCCGTCGAGCGTGGCCGTCGCGTTCCAGACGACATGCTGCGTGGTGTTGTGCACGGTCAGGTCGCCCGCGATCTGGAAGGAGACCGGCTGGCCTGCCGGCCACGCGGCGGGTAGCCCGGTGAGCGTGGCGTTCTGGAATGTCGCCAGCGGGTATTTGGCCGACTCCAGCCATTGCCGCCGGATCGCGTTGTCGCGCATGCTGATGTCCGACTGGAACTGGCTAATATCGACCACGATCTCGCCGAGGCGCGAGGCCGCCGGGTTCGTGGGATCCACCAGGATGTCGCCCGCGACGGCTTTGGTCGTGCCCACGGTCGTCACCTTGCCGGGCTGCATCCCCGCGAACGCCTGGGTGAACGTCTCGCTGGCGCTATACGCCGCCTGCGACTGCGCCGGGTCGATCCGATAGACCGCGGCCCCGCCGCTCGCCGGGGCCAGCGTGGGCGCCGCCGGAGGGCTGGTGCTGACCGGCGCCGCGTCGCCGCCCATCGGCGGCGGGAAGCCGCCGGGGCCGCCCCTGCCGCCGGGGCCGGGGGTGCCCGGCGGGAAGCCGTTCATGCCGCCCGGTCCGGGCGTGCCCTGATCGCCCGCCGCCGGGAAGGCCGGCCGCGCGCCCTGGGCCGCCGCCGGGGTGGCGGCGGGCACGGCCAGCGTCGGCGCCACCGGCGCGGTTTGCGCCACCTGCACCGGCGCCGTCAATTGCCATAGGTACACGGCGAGCGCCGCCACCACCAGGATGCCCACGGCCACCACGCCAACTCCAACACGCTTCCAGTTCATTTCTTCCGGATCTCCTTTACACAGCGGCGCGCCTGGGGGCCAGGGACCGGCCAGGCTGGCATACGCACAGCAGCAGCACGCCGCCGGCAGGGCCGCGGACGGTGTGGTCTCTCCATTCTAGAGGCCGATGTGCAGAGGATCATTAGGCGCGGGTAATAATCGGGTAAGAAAGGGGGCGGAGTGGGAGCGCACAGGCCAGGCGCGTGCCGCGGGCCTGTGTTCTTCAGCGGAGCCAGGTCGCCAGCCCCGCCCACCCCAGCAGGGCGACCAGCGTATACACCGTGACCCACAGGGCGATAC
>JAICKM010000737.1 GCA_025927935.1 Chloroflexia bacterium
CCGCGTCATCCCAGGTGTTGGTTGCTGGATCGTAGCGGTAGGTCTTCGGCGAACCTGTAACCCCGATCGATTGGGTAACGCCCCCGGCAGTATAAATGTACCCATTCAACGCGGTCGCCGCGATGGAACTTCTGGCGAGGGGATAGGGTGCAGCCGGCACCCAGGTGCCGGTGGCGATCGTGTAGACATCCACGGTATCGATCTCGTCGCCGGTACAACTCCCGTTGCCTGCCGTACAGCCGCCGATACGGTAGATCTTGCCGTTCAAGTAGGCCAGGGCCGGGCTATTCACACTAACCGGCGAGGAAGCCAGGGACACGTAGCTGTCCTGCACGGGATCATAGCGCCAGAAGGTGTTAGTGGCACCCGTCCCGATGGTACCACCCAGAATATAGATGTACGTACCGTCGCTAACGGCTCCCGCGACAAGCCGGGGCGCGGGCAGGGGCGCAATCGCCGTCCAGGTATTGGTAGCAGGAGTGTATTTATAGGAGTCCGACAGCACCGTCGTTGGGAGCGCGCCGCCAAAGTTATAGAGAATGCCATCCTGCGCGACCCCCGCCGCACCGGCGATGGCCGTTGGATAAGGCGCACGGAGATTCCATTCGCCGACTTGGCAGGGCAAGGGCGTCGCGGTTGCCGTGCTGGTTGGGGTCGTCATGACGGGGGTGGTGGTCGTGAGCGGGGCACGCGAGACGAGGCCGTCGAGCGGTGCATGGGAGGCCGCGCGGGCCGGAGCACCGGCTTGGGCATGGGCGGGGGTTTGCGGCGATCCGCCCAACAGGAACACGACGAACAGGACGAGGCCGATCACGGCGGCGAGACCAAGACGCGGGTGCATATACTCTCCCTGGATAGCGACAGGGGTGCCCATCTGCACCCCGCGAAGTACCGGCTGAAGAGAAGGAGAGGGCGCCCAATCCGATCCCGCGGTGGCCGGCACGCTACACAGGCACGGGACGTTCCGACAAACATTGCTGATTATAGCAGAAAACTCGCGTCCTGTACATACCGATGAGGTGCGTAAGGCGAATTCCGTTTCCCGCATGGAAGAATCGCGTTCCACTCTATATACAGAGGACGCAGGGAGGATCGTGCCTGGCACCACACAACCGGCACGGAGGTGCCCGGTGCGATACAGGGCTTGACAAGCAAGCCGCGTTTGCCGGACAATGAGATCTACCTGAGCGTTGTGGCTCAGCGCAAATTCGCATCAGCAACGTGGCCGCGGGCGGCCAGGAGGATAACGGCAATGACAACCACGCTGGATCGCGCACCGGTGACGGTGGAGGTTCACCCGCGCAACCCCGGCACCCCCCTCGACCTGGGCGCTGTGCAGGCGGTGCGCGTGAACCGCAGCGCCGTCGAGCGCCGGGCGGCGACGATGAGCACCCGCCGCACCGTGAAGAAGGACTGGCAGGCGGCCTGGCTGCTGCGCGCCATCACCTGCATCGACCTGACCACGCTGGCCGGCGACGACACGCCCGGCACCGTGCGCCGCCTCTGCGCCAAGGCCCGCCAGCCCGTGCGCCAGGATGTGCTGGAGGCGCTGGGCGTGGGCAACTTGCAGATCACCGTGGGCGCCGTCTGCGTCTATCACAACCTGGTGCCGGTGGCGGTGGAAGCGCTGGCCGGGTCCGGCATCCCGGTGGCCGCCGTGTCCACCGGCTTCCCCGCCGGGCAGACCCCGCTGCACTTGAAGATCGAGGAGATCAAGGAGTCGGTCGCGGGGGGGGCCCAGGAGATCGATATTGTCATCTCGCGCGCCCATGTGCTGACCGGCAACTGGAGCGCCCTCTACGACGAGGTGGCCGCCTTCCGGGAAGCCTGCGGCCCCGCGCACATGAAGACGATCCTTGCCACGGGCGAACTGGCGACGCTGCGCCAGGTGGGCCAGGCCAGCGTCGTCTGCATGCAGGCCGGCGCCGACTTCATCAAGACCTCCACCGGCAAGGAGGCGGTCAACGCCGTGCTGCCCGTGGGCCTGGTCATGGTCCGCGCCATCCGCGACTATTTCGAGCAGACCGGCTACCGCATCGGCTTCAAGCCCGCCGGGGGCATCCGCACGGCCAAGGAGTCGCTCGAATGGCTGATCCTGATGAAGGAAGAGTTGGGCGACGAGTGGCTGCGCCCGGCCCTGTTCCGCCTGGGCGCCAGCAGCCTGCTGGGCGACATCGAGCGCCAACTGTCGCACCACGTCACCGGCCACTACGCGGCGGCACATCACAACCCGCTGGCCTAACGCCGGGTTCGCCGCCGGGGAGATGGAGTGCATGAGTATGGCCCCCGCCGAGGACAAGGGCATGGACATCAAGGAATTGCTGCACGCCAAGCGCGAAGAAATCTTGCGGACGGCGGCACAGCATGGCGCATCCAATGTGCGGGTTTTCGGCTCCGTCGCCCGCGGCGAAGCCGGGCCGTCCAGCGACATCGACTTCCTGGTGGAGCTAGCGCCGGATCGGAGCCTGCTGGATCAAGTCGCCCTGCTCCAGGATCTGGAAGATCTGCTGGGCCGCCGGGTGGACGTGGTCGAGCCAGAGGGCTTGCACTGGTATATCCGCGACCAGGTACTCCAAGAGGCCGTGCCGCTGTGAGCGCGTTTATAAGTTAACTGCACTACTTGGAAGGTCAAACTATGAGCCTCGCTATTAACACAGAACCCGTCCCATTAGCAACCAACCAGGATGGTGTCGTCAGGGTAGGCGGAACACGGGTCACACTCGATACAGTGGTCGCCGCCTTCGAGGAAGGCGCGACAGCGGAGGAAATTGTCCAACAATATCCCGCGCTCAAGCTGCCGGATGTCTATTTGGTAATTGGCTATTATCTGCGCCACCGAGCTGAAGTCGAAGCTTATTTACAACAGCAGCAAGAACTGGCAGATCGTATATACGAAGAGAATAAGAAACGTCTTGACCCCGACGGGTTACGGGATCGTCTGCTGGCACGTCGCGCCGAACGCAAGGTCTGAGCTATGCTCAGGCTAGCAGCCGACGAGAATTTTAACAATGTCATTGTCCGCGGTGTGCTAAGGCGCAACCCGGAGATTGATATCGTCAGAGTTCAGGCTGTAGGTCCAGCGGGCGCTGATGACCCAACCGTGCTGGAGTGGACAGCACAAGAAGGACGGATCTTACTGACGCACGATAGAGCCACAATCACAAAATATGCTTATGAGCGAGTCCATGCCGGGTTGCCCATGCCCGGTGTCATAGAAGTAAGCCGCGCAGTTCCGATTGCCACGGCTATTGAAGATATCTTGCTGATAGCGGAATGTAGTGATGCGAATGAGTGGGAAGGGCTAGTACATTACCTGCCCCTGTGAGTATAAGGAGGCATCCATGCCTGCAATCGCGGAGATTTTTGAGACGATGGAGTACGGCCCGGCGCCCGAGGCCGCCGACCCGGCGCTGGCCTGGCTGGACGCCCGCGGGCGCGAACTGAAGCTGTTCATCAACGGCGAGTGGGTGGCGCCGCAGAGCGGGCAGTATATCGAGACGATCAGCCCGGCCACCAACAAGCCGCTGGCCCGTGTGGCCGCCGCCGGTCCCGCCGATGTGGACGCCGCCGTCGCGGCGGC
>JAICKM010000864.1 GCA_025927935.1 Chloroflexia bacterium
CGAGCATATCCCGCTGCTGGAAGCCTGGCTGGCCCGGCGGGGTGTGGTCGCATGAATCCCCCCGTCACCTTCACGCGGGCGGGCCTCGCCGTCGGGGTCCGCCGCACCCTGCCCATCGCCCTGGGCGACTTCGCCTTCGGCATCGTCTTCGGCGTGGTGGCCCGCCAGGCGGGGCTAAGCCTGAGCGAGTCGGTGCTGATGAGCGGGATGGTCTTCGCCGGCGCGGCCCAGTTCATCGCCATCGAGCTGTGGACCGCGCCGTTGCCCATCGTCTCGCTGATCGTGACCACGCTGGTGGTCAACCTGCGCCACCTGCTGATGGGCGCCGCCCTGCGCCCCTGGTTCGCCCGCCTGGCGCCCGGCAAAGCCTACGGCTCGCTCTTCTTCCTGACCGACGAGACCTGGGCGCTCGCCATGCGCGACTACGCGGCGGGCGCCCGCGACGCCGCCTTCGTGCTGGGCAGCGGCCTGACCCTCTGGGCCGCCTGGACCAGTTCGGCGGGCGCCGGCTACCTGCTGGGCGCGGGGCTGGGCGACCCGGCCCGCTGGGGCCTTGACTTCATGTTCACCGCCGTCTTCACCGCCCTGCTCGTGGGCCTCTGGAAGGGCAAGGCCGACCTGCTGCCCTGGGCCGTGGCGGCGGGGGTGGCCGTGGCCGCGGCCCAATGGCTGCCCGGCAAGTGGTACATTCTGCTGGGCGGGCTGGCGGGTAGCCTGGTGGGGGCGTGGCGCGATGGGCGCTGACCCGCTCGCCCTGCTGACCATCCTGGGCATGGCCGGGGTCACGTATGCCACGCGGGTGGCCGGCCTGTGGCTCATGGGCCGCGTCACGCCCTCGCCGCGCGTGGAAGCCTGGCTGCGCCACATCCCCGGTGCCGTGCTGATCGCCATCGTCGCGCCCACCCTGCTGGCCGGCGGCCCCGCCGAGGCCCTGGCGACCGCCACCACCGTGGGCGTCACCGCCCGCACCGGCAACTTCTTCCTCGCCATCGCCGTGGGCGTCGGCGCGGTCTGGGTGCTGCGCCAGGTGTTCTGAGCCTGTTTGCATCCGGTCGTGCTATAATAGGGGCAGACAATTGCCGGCCCGTGGGGAAGATTCTGGAGGATACCGCATATGAACTGGCAAGACCGCATTTCCGTCGATCCCGACATATGTCATGGCCGGGCCTGCATCACCGGCACCCGCGTCATGGTCTCGGTCATCCTCGACAATCTGGTCGCGCAGATGCCGCCCGAAGAAATCCTGCGCAGCTACCCCTCCCTGCAACCGGAGGACATCCAGGCGGCCATCGCCTACGCCGCGGACCTTGCCCGCGAACGCGTCATTGTCCTCGCCGGTTGAGCAGTAGCATGAGATTCAAATCAGTACCAGAATATGTAACTGAGCAGCAAAGCGCCGTGGCCTACCGCGCCCCGTTCGGCTTGTAGAGGTTGAGCACGTTGCGCTGGTCGAGGTGGTAGGCGGCGCGGATGGCGGCCTGGAGGCCCGGCGAGAGGTTGCCCGCCGCGTCGGTCGGGTTGTCCAGGTTGATGTCGAGGATGATCAGGGCGAAGCGGCCCTCGCGGACGGCCTGCACCAGGGCCGACTCGTCCCAGCGGCCCAGCAGCGTGGCGTGGGTCTGGGTGAAGGGGTCGGTCGTCCAGAGGTTCAGCCGCCACTTATCGGTCGCCAGCAGCACGCTCAGATTGGTCGAGTAGACCGGACCGGGCGTGTTGCTGGTGTACTGGGCGATGTTGCTCATGCCCGCGCGGATGGTCTGCGGCGGCACGCGCAGTTCGTGGCCGAGCCAGTGCGGCGTGTCGTAGAGCAACGGCACCTGCGTACAGAGGCCCAGCACGACCAGCGCGCCCACCGCGGGCGCCACCCGCCCCGGCGCCCGGCGCAGCAGCGCCAGGGCCAGCGCGAAGCCTAGGCACCCGGCGGCGGTCAGGTCCAGCAGGTGGTTGTGGTTGCCGCCCAGGGTCGCCACGCCGGCAGCGGCGACCACGCCCATGCCCGCGTAGCCCAGCAGCAGCACGCCGCCCTGTGGCGCGGCCAGCGTGTCCCAGCGGCCCAGGCGGCGCAGCAGACCGCCTGGTCCCGCCTCGCGCAGCAGCGCCCCCGCATCGCGGCCAAAGACCGCCGCCACGCCGAGCAGGCCCACGCCCACCAGCAGCCAGTACGTCTCCAGCCACGCGGTCAGCGTGTCCACGAAGCGGCCCGCGAACCAGGGCAGGTCGTGGATGGTGAACTCATGGTAGAAAAAGCCGCCCGCCGTAAGCAGGTCGAGCAGCAGGTAGCCGCCCCCCGTGCCCAGCGCGTAGAGGCCGGTGAACAGCAGCCCCGTGCGCCAGTGGCGCAGGATCAGCCAGACGCAGGCGGCCACGGCGGCGGCAATCGCCGTCTGCTTGCTGTAGAACGCCGCCCAGAAGAAGGGCAATGCCCACCAGACGGCCCCCTGGCCGCGCTCCGCGGCGCGCAGCACCCACCAGAGGCCGCCGAGGCCGCAGGCCACCGCGAACATATCGGGCTTGACCAGCGCGCCCCAGAAGCCGACGATGCCGATGGCGCCCCAGGCCAGCGCGCCGAACAGCCCGGCCAGCCGGTCGCGCGTCAGGCGCCAGGTGATGGCGTAGATGCCTAGGCCCACACCCGCCGTCGCCAGCAGCGAGATGGCGCGACCCGACTTGAACGTCGGCCCCAGGACATGGATGAACGGCCAGTTCAGCAGGTAATAGAGCGGCGGATAGGGCGCGGCGATGAACTGCTGCGGCGTGATCGGCCCGAAGATGTTCACGCCCCGGTCGAGCAGCAGCGTCTCGGCGAC
>JAICKM010000396.1 GCA_025927935.1 Chloroflexia bacterium
GTTCCGGCCTCCAGCGCCTGGCGCACCCAGCCTTCGAGAAAGCGCGGATCGTCGCCGTCGATGATCGGGATGCCGAACTCGCTGTCGTGCGACTCGATGCCGGGGTTATGCACGTTCAGGTCGCTGCCCACAACGAACAGGTGCGGACTGCCCTTGATCGCGCGGGTTTTGCTGTCCTGCCAGTCCTGCCAGACAGCGGCGTGCCCGTGGCCGGCCCAGAAGTCGGTCGCCAGGCGTTCGGCGTCGAGACCGGCGGATTCGGCCAGGTGCAGCAGATCGTCGATCAGGGCCACGTTGCAATTGTCGCGGAAGAAGCCGAAGCGCAGGGCCGAGTCGTAGCGGTCCTCGGCCTCCGGTCCCTGGCGGGCGGCACACTTGAGCGCGGCCATGGCGGGCAGGAAGGTATCGGGATAGTCGGTGCGCGTCCAGGGCGCGAAGGCATCCGGTTCCAACTGGGCCAGCACCGGGCGCTCGGTCTCGATAGTGTTGCGCGGCGTGCCGCTATGGTTGACCAATTCCAGCGGCCAGCAACGCCAGTACACGCGGGTCGGGGCGTCCAACTGGGCTAGTGCCCGTCGCAACCGGATGGACGCGACATGCGACCAGGGGCAATGCAGATCCGACCAGAACTCAATTTCCAGCATGGGCGCCTCCCCCTACGCCGGCCCTACGCACTGGCGAGGGCCACATCATGGTCGCGGAAGTAATCGCGCCACGGCCCCGATCCGGCGATGAAGGGCTGCATCAGGGCGCGCTCAGCCTGCACCGTGTGCATGAGATCGTGCGCGGCCCACTCGTGCAGTAATTGGGCTAGCGTGACGGGGCCGAGTTCGCTGTGCTGCACCGTGCGGGCCAGGTCGAGCGCGCCCACTTGCTCCAGCAAGGCCAGGTTTTCCGAGCGATGGCGCGCGAAATCGTCGGCCAGTTGGAAGGCCGTGCGGTCGCCGTAGTCGTGGCTCTCGGTATCAGGATCGAACGCCGGGATGTCTTGCCCGGCCATGAAAGCGCGGAGCCGCACCGCGAACACGTCGCGCTCCGTGTCGAGCAGGTGGCGCAAGCAGTCACAGGCCGACCACTCACCGGGGGCCGGTGCGCGCAGCAATAAGTCGTCGGCGATCTTATCCGTCAGGTTCAACCACCGCCCGGCGGTGGTGACGAGGACAGACTGAACCTGCACTAACACGGTTTCCATGGCCGATACCTCCACGGATTACTACCCTTTGACCCGACAATCCGAGTATACTATGGCGCAGGGCCGGACGCAAGCACAACACCTGTCCGGCACGCAACAAATTGCAGCGGCCCCTTGTATATCTTCCTAGAAGCCCCGGTACGCCCGGATCGGCATCCGGCGGCCGGACTAGGGTAGGGATGCGATCATGCCTCGCCTGAGCGATAGTGAGCTCATCCAGGCCGGCGACGATACCCTGGTCCGCCAGACCCTGGCGGGCGAGCAGCGTGCTTTCGAGATGTTGATCGTGCGCTATCAGACGCGGGTTATCGCGATCTGCGCCCGTGTGGCGGGCGCCGGCTACGACGACGCGCAGGATGTAGCGCAAGAGGTGTTCCTGCGGGCTTATACGCACCTGGAGCAATATCAGCAAGGACGGTCGTTTTTCGCCTGGCTGTACCGGATCGCGGTCAACCTGGCGCTGAACCGGCGCAAGAGCCGTCCGCCCCCCACGATGAGCGGCGCGGCGGCGGAGATTGCGCTCAGCGCACTGGGCGATCCCGACCCCGGCGGAGAGCCGGCGGGCCAGGCCGAGCGTGCCGAACGCGCGCAGCAGGTGGCCCGCGCCGTGGCCGCCCTGCCGCCTGATTACGCAACCATCGTAGCCTTGCGCTATGGCGCCGACCTTGACTACAGCGAGATCGCTGCCACGCTGGAATTACCGATGGGCACAGTCAAGGCGCGGCTGCACCGGGCCAAGGCCCTGTTGCGGCCGCTGCTGGCAGCGCTGCATGACGAAGGAGGCACACCATGAAGTTGATACACAACGACGATCCGGGTGATGACCTCCTGGTAGCCTGGCATGACGGCGAAGCAGCCGGCCTGCTGGATGCGACGCAAGAAGCCGCGCTCCGGGCGCATATCGCGGCCTGTGATCTCTGCCAGGCGCGGCTAGCCGAACTCGACGTGCTGGAGGCCGATCTGCAGACCTTGTCGCTGGCCGGCCAGGCGCCCGCCGCCGCGTTTGCTCAGAACGTGCTGGCGGCCCTCCCACCCCGCAAAGCGATTGCCGCGCCGGGGCGGCTGGTCACAGATGGGTTGGCCGCCTGGTGGCAGCGGCAGCGGGCTGCGCTGGTCCTGGTTGCCGCCGGGCTGCTGATTATCCTGCTCACCGGCGATACCGGCCTGCTCACCGGTTGGTGGCAGAGCGCCGGGGACTGGTGGAATACGGCGGCCTCGCCCGACGCGGGGGGCGTGATCTCGCTCGTCGGCACGCTGCCCGGCGACGGCACCTCCGCGGAAGCCTATCTGGGGTTAGTCGTGGGGGCGCTCGTCCTCGCCGTGGGGGCGAGCGTGTTTCTGCTGCATGCGCTCAGTACACCGGATTCCGCGCCCGGAACGGTGCCGGCCGGTCGCTTGCAGCTACGCTAGGAATAAGGTAGGAGCCTGGTGACTATCGCTTCGCGCCCGGCCGGTATGTTGGTCGGGTTGTTCCTCGCGGTTTTGGTGGTCTCGGCGATTGTGAATCTGCTTCCCGCCGAATGGCAGGAGAGTCCGCTCACCGTGCCCGCCATCGCCTTGTGGCGGGGTGGGCTGGCCCCGCGCGATCCCGCCGCCGTGCCCGCGCGCACACCCCAGGCGGGCGCCACCCCCGACCGGCCCGCAGTACCCCCGCGGGATGCGACACGGCGGGGGTTTGGTCCATTCAGTATCAGCCGCGCCAGCGTCGGCGGCTTCACGCTGCACCTGACCTCGTTAATCACGCTGCTCTGCGGCGGGTTGCTGGTCCTGTACCTGTTGCCGGCGCGCATTGGCCGCATCGCCGCGGTGCTACGGGGCACATGGCCCGCGCGGGTGGCGCTGATAGTGCTGGGCCTGGCCGCGGCCTTGATCCTGGCCGCGCTTGGGCTGGTCATCGGGGTCGCCCTGGGCGGCACATCCCTGGTCACGTTCCTGGGTGTGCCGATCTGGCTGGCGATCACGGCGATTGGCCCGGCGGCGGCGCTGCTCGGCCTCACAGCGGTGAGCCTGCCGCTCGGCCGCTGGACCGGGCGGCGGTTTGGCCTGGCCGAACAGCCCCCGCAGGTGGACCTGCTGGCCGGGCTGCTCGTGCTGTTCCTAGTGAGCCTGGTGCCGGTGCTGGGCGGGCTTGTTTTGTTGTGCGCGGCTCTGCTGGGCCTGGGTGCGGTGTTGCAAACCCGCGCGGGCAGCGCCCGGCTCTGGGCGTTCCGACTCCCCGATCTGGAGTACTAAACGCCGGTGGATAATAGGTTCCAGTTGTCCTTTGCCCCTTGCAAATCACACTGTGAACTGATACGTGGGATGGGAGAGAAGTGTCAATGGGTAAGTTGTTAAGCAAAAAAGTGCTGTTGGCTATCGGCGCGCTCATCGTCGTCGTGGCGCTGGTGCTATATGGCGTAAGTGCGTTTCTAGGGCGCAACGCCCGTGCGGCGGCGAATTTAAGTACCGTGGCCGTGCAGCGGGGCGATTTGCAGGCAACCGTCTTGTCCAGTGGCGCCTTGCAGCCGGCCGCCGATGTTGCGCTCAGCTTCGGTAGCGGCGGCACGGTGGCCCAGATTTTCGTGAAGAACGGCGATACCGTCGCCAAGGGGCAAAAACTGGCCGCGCTGGATACCCGCGATCTCCAGTTCGCGGTCGATCAGGCGCAATCGAATCTGACCTCGGCCCAGGCCAAGTACGATCAGGTGAAGGCCGGGGCGGCGCCGAAGGATATTGCCAACGCCCAGTCGCAACTTGCGGCGGCGCAAGCCAAGCTCGACTCTTTGAAGGCCGGGCCAACCAAGGAAGATCTGGCGACCGCCCAGGCGCAAGTCACTTCGGCCCAGGCGAAATTGCACGCGCTGACGGCCGGGCCGACGGCCGCGGACGTAGCCAACGCTCAGTCCGCGATCACCGCGGCGCAGGCCAAGCTCGACGCGCTGAAGGTCGGGCCTACGGCGGAGGATGTTGCCAACGCTCAGTCCGCGATTACCAGCGCGCAGGCCAAGCTCGACGCGCTCAAGGCCGGGCCTAGCCCGGAGGACGTGGCGAGTGCCCAGTCGCAGATCGCCAGCGCGCAGGCCAAGCTTGACGCGCTCAAGGCCGGCCCGACCACCGCTGAGGTCAGTTCGGCGCAACTGAAGGTCACATCGGCACAGACAAACCTCGACAAAGTTAGTTCCTCGGCCTCACTCAGCAAGCAGAATGCGGAGAAAGCCCTGGACCAGGCGGGCAACGCCGTGCGCGATGCCCAGGATCTGCTCAACGAAGCAGCCGTCATTAATGTGCCGCACCAGGGCCAGGTGAACATCGTGAATCCCGACGGCAGCTTCAACAGCAACGCCACCCTGGCCCAGATCGACAAGTACCGGTCGGCGCTGCGGGCCGAGCAGGACGCCGAAGCCAACATGCACCAGGCCCAACTCGCGCTGGACGACGCGCGCCAGCAGGAAATCCAGTCCGTGGCCTCCGCGCAGGCCACGCTCGATGACGCCAAGAAGCAACTGGCCGATCTCCAGTCCGGCCCGGCGGCCGCCGATCTTGCGGCGGCGCAGGGCACGCTCGACCAGGCCAAGAACAGCCTTGCCAAGTTGCAGGCGCCCCCGGCGCAGGCCGACCTGGTGCAGGCGCAGGCCGCGGTAGACCAGGCCAAGAACAATCTCGCCAAGTTGCAGGCGCCCCCGGCGCAGGCCGACCTGGTGCAGGCGCAGGCGGCGGTAGACCAGGCCAAGAATAATCTCGCCAAGCTCCAGGCCCCGCCCACGCACGACGACCTGGTGCAAGCGCAGGCCGCCGTGGACCAGGCCCAGGCCAGCCTCGCCAAGGTGAAGGCAGGTACCGCCGCCGCTGATCTGGCGCAAGCGCAGTCCACCGTGGACCAGGCCAAGAACAACCTCAACGATTTGATGGCCGGGGCCAAGAGCACCGATCTGGAAACCGCCCAGGCCACCGTTGATCAGGCGAAGTCCAACCTCGCCAGCGCCCAACTGAAGCTCGCGCAGGCCGAACTGACCGCGCCCTTTGACGGCGTGGTGGCCGATGTGCCGATCACGGTCGGCGGGCAGGTGGGCGCCAGCGCCACGGCGGTTGATCTGCTGGACGAGAGCAGCTATCACGTCGATATGAATGTGGGCGAAAGCGATGTCAGCCGCGTCAAGGTGGGGCAGCCGGTCAATCTGAGCTTTGATGCCCTGCCGGGCGCGGTCTTCACCGGGACCATCACCTATGTGGCGCCGAAGGCCACGGTGGCGCAGGGCGTTGTCAGCTACCTGGCGACGGCCACGCTCGATCCGAAGGCCGCCGGCAGCGACATTAAGCCCGGCATGACGACGACGGCGGAGGCTATCGTCCAGCAGGTGACGGATGTCCTGATGGTGCCCAACCGCGCCATTCGCACGGAGGCCCGCCAGAAGGTGGTCTATGTGCTCGACGGCCGGAATCAGATCCGGGTCCCTGTCTCCACCGGGATCAGCAACGATCAGTTTACCGAGATCACCGGCGAGACCCCCTTGCGCGAAGGCGACACCCTGGTGCTCAACACGACGACAACCACCACCCAGGCGCCGGGCGGCGGGGGCGGCTTCATCAACCTGGGCGGCGCGGGCCGCGGGCGCTAGCTGGGAGGGCAAGGCCGTGTTGGAAGTACAAGACCTGACCAAAGTCTACCGCATGAGCGCGGAAGTGGAGGTCCACGCCCTGCGTGGCGTCTCCTTCACCGTTGACGATGGGGAACTGGTGGCCGTCATGGGGCCGTCCGGTTCAGGCAAATCGACCATTATGAATATCCTGGGCTGCCTCGACCGGCCGACGAGCGGTTCGTACCGCATCGACGATCAGGAGGTTGCCAGCCTCAGCGACGCCGAACTGGCCGTGGTGCGCAACAAGCGTATCGGCTTCGTGTTTCAGAGCTTCAATCTGCTGCCGCGCACCACGGCGCTGCAAAACGTGGAGCTACCGATGATCTATAATCGCACGGGCATTTCGGCGCGCGAGCGCAAAGCGCGGGCCAAGGCGGCGCTGGAGGTGGTCGGCCTGGGCGACCGGCTTGACCACAAGCCGCAGGAGCTGTCCGGCGGCCAGCAGCAGCGCGTGGCGATTGCCCGCGCGCTGGTCAATAACCCGGCGATTATCCTGGCCGACGAACCGACGGGCAACCTCGACAGTATCGCCAGCGCCGAGATTATGGCGATCTTCCAGCGCCTGAACAAGGAGCAAAACATCACGGTGGTCTTCGTCACGCATGAGCCGGACATTGCCGTCCATACCCGGCGCATCCTGCGCATGCGCGACGGCCACCTGGTGGCCGACGAAATCGTCCGCAACCCCGTGACTGCCGATCCGGAAGCGGTGCGCCAGGCGGCGCTGGCCGAAGAGGCCGCGCTGCA
>JAICKM010000185.1 GCA_025927935.1 Chloroflexia bacterium
GTATTCGGCCGCCAGCGGATCAGGCGATTCTCCAGGCCCGTGACCAGCGTCTCCGCCGTCAGTGACACGACGGCGAGAATGAGCATGGCCGCGAAGACCCCATCGGCATTGAAGGTATTCTTGGCGGTTGAGATCAGCAGGCCCAGCCCTTTGACCGCGCCCAGATATTCCCCAACGACGGCGCCCACCAGCGCAAAGCTAAAGCTCGTGTGCAGACTCGCGATGATCCAGGATAGGGCCGAGGGAAGGATGACCTGGGTCGAGAGCTGCCGCGGCTTGGCTCCCAGGATGCGCGCGTTGGCGACCAAGTTCCGGTCGACCTCGCGCACGCCCTGGAAGGCGTTGAAGAACACGATAAAGAAGACGAGAACGACGGCCAGGGCGACCTTGGAGGGCAGCCCCAGGCCCAGCCAGATGGCGAAAATCGAGCCGAGCACAATGCGCGGGATCGAGTTCGCCGCTTTAATATAGGGGCCGAGAATATCGGACAAGAGCCGGCTGCGCCCGAGCAAGATGCCGAAAATGATGCCCAGCACCACGCCGATCACAAAGCCGATCACCGTCTCTTCCAGGGTGACGGCGATTTGCTCCCAGAGCGGCCCCTGCGCGGTCCCTTCCGTGGCCCACGTCCAGATCTGCTCGACAATACTGCTTGGCTGGCCGAAGAAGAAGGGATCGATCCAGCCGATGCGCGCCGCCAACTCCCAGCCGCCGACGAGCACCACCAGCAGCAACACCCGCAAGCCGGTGACTAGGAGGCGATACCGGCTGGCGGCGGGGTTGGTCGTCCAGACCGGCTCCTCGTCGGGCCGGGCGGCACGGTCAGCCGGCGGGGCGTTGTTTATCGCGTTCATAGCTCACCATCACCTCGTCGCGCAGCGCGCCCCAGATCTCCTGATAGAGTTGCATGAAGCGCGGTTCAAAGCGGATCTCGACCACGTTGCGGGGCCGCGGCAGATCGATCGGGTAGATGCCCTTGACCGTCCCCGGCCCGGCGGTCAGCACACAGACCCGATCGGCCAGGGCGATGGCCTCCTCCAGATCATGGGTGACGAAGACGACCGAGGCGGAGGTACTCGCCCACAGCCCAAGCAACTCGTCCTCCATCAGCACGCGGGTCTGTACGTCAAGCGCGCTAAAAGGTTCGTCCATGAGCAAGATCTGCGGCCCGTTAATCAGCGTCTGGGCCAGAGCCACGCGCTTGCGCATACCGCCGGAAAGCTGGTGCGGATAGTGGTTCTCGAATCCGCTGAGCCCCACGCGGCGGATCCAGTCGCGGGCTTGGTCCAGGGCGTCGGCTTTCGGCACGTCGCGGAAGAGCGGCCCGGCCGCGACATTGTGCAGCACATCCTTCCAGGGGAAGACGGCGTCGGTCTGAAACATATAGCCGATGCGCGGGTCGATACCCTGCACCGGCTTGCCCATAATAAACACCTCGCCGGCGCTGGGCGGCTCCAGCCCCGCGATGAGGGTCAGCGTCGTCGATTTCCCGCAGCCCGTCGGGCCGACCACGGCGCAGAATTCCCCCGGCTGGATGGTGAAGTTGAGATTGCGCAGCGCCGTGTAGGCCGCGCCGGTGGGCGTGCGAAACCGTTTGTACGCGCCCCGCAGTTCAATGGCCGGGACAGGGGAGATAGCGGACATTGGCAGCCTCCACACGCATATTCGTCAGGAGCGGTTCACGTCATGACGTGTGTTCATCTTAGCCCATACGGCGTAAACGATCTGTAAACAGGGCGCCTGTTCTCATAAACGAGTTGTAAATATTCGGGGAATTCGGGAAAGGACGGCGGCTGGGGGCTGGAGTCCAGGCCGGCAGGATTGGGGCGCAACGCCCGAACGGGCGCGGAGGGGTTTACCGAGCCAGGGTGCAGCGCGCGCTGCCTAGCCGGTTATCTCGACCTCTTGCGTCACTAAACGCAGACTTTCAGCAATCCGAACATCAATATAGAGGCCTGGGAGTTTGACACTCTATTCTTCTAAGTACGTTTCAATTGTGTCTCAAATATCTATATGAATCATATTGAGGCTCAGGAAACATATATCAAAGAGATATCATACCGATCACATAAACCATCGCCCTCTTGACAATGTCCTCTAACATCTGCATAATGAACCTAGATGTGCATTGTGAGCAGTGTGCTGCTCTTGCACTCTACAACTTATAGTGAGACGCTGAAAAGGGCAAACCCATCGTGAGATGGGGACGCAAAGCATGGAGTCTCTGTTCCCACAGAGATCGTCCTGCTACCAGCAGTACTATGCTCCCGCTGGCGTCTCTCGCCCGCGGGTTTTTGTTGGCTCCCGCGTGGCGCAACTAGAGATCGCTGCCCTGGCGCGGCGATCAGGAGGTACGCACCCATGCGGATGCCGAAGTTCGTTGCTGGAGCGATTCTGCTCCCTCTGTTCATGGCGCTATTGACCACCACGCTCGGCGCCGCGGCGCCCCAACCAGCGGCGGCCGCCGCGCTTCCTGCGACCAATCCGCCCTTCTTTGTGCATTACTATCTGTGGTGGACCAATCTGCATTGGCACGACAAGCTTGGCTCCAGCTATCCCTACAACGCCTCTCCCCTCCCCCTCCCGGCTACGCTGGCCGCGAACACCTGCACCGCGACAAGCCGGTACCCAGGCAATCAACTGATCGACCTCCCCCAGGCCGGGCTTGCCACGCAAGATGATCCCGCCACCTTCGACCGTAACATCCAGCAAGCGGCCGGTGCGGGCATCCGCGGATTCGTGGTCTCCTGGGCCGGCACCGGCCAGCCCGGTCAAACCCCGGCCAGCAGCAGCTTCAACCGGCGGCTCGACAGCCTGGTCAGCCGGGTGGCGGCCTATAATGCCACCCACACCAACCGCTTCTATTTGATGCTGGGCTACGAAGGACTCAACGACAGCCGTAGCCCGCGCTCCACCAGTTGGGTGCAAAACGACTGGAGCTATTTTGCCGGCCGTTATCTGACCAATCCCGTGTTCCAGGTGCCGAATTATGGCAACAAGCCGGTTGTTATGTTCTTGCAATCCCGCTCGTTCAGCGTTGCGGCCGTCGGGGCCATCGTCAGCCCCTATATGAGCCGCATGGTAATTCTGGGCGACGAGCATGGGCCGGCGAACTGGAACCGCGGGGTGGCGCCCTACTTCGCGGGCGACGGCTGGTACTGGGCGGCGCAAGATCCCAATCGCAATCCCGCTTCGTTCAGCCAACTGGCGAACTTTGCAGCCTTGCTGCGCTCGCAGAACAAGCTGTGGTTCGCGCCCATGAACGGGGGTTACAATCGCTCGAACTTTGGGCTGGGCAGCACCTGTGTGCCGCGCAATAACGGGCAGACCATGCAAGCGGTCTATAATGGGAACAAAGCCTCACAGCCGAATGGCTGGATGTACATCTCGTGGAACGAATACGTCGAAAACACGTATCTGGAACCCAGCCAGCGCTTCGGCAGCCAGTATCTCAACCTGTTGCAGAGCATCATCGCCCATCCGTAGCAGCAGACGGGGCCGCACGGCAATCGCCGCGCCCAACCTCGCCTAAAAGCCCGGTGGGGGAGGCCCCACCGGGCACATGGCAAGCGCCGGACATGCCGCCGGCACCGGTGCCGCCCCGCCGCCTGGGTGCGCCTGTTATCCTGCGCCCGGCGCCATCGGCAGCCGGATCAGAAAGCAGGAGCCGTGACCGAGCCGGCTGACCACCTCCAGCGTCCCACCATGCGCGTGCGTCACCCAGTTGCAGATCGCCAGTCCTAAGCCAAAGCCCGCGGCCGGATCGTCGCGGTTGCGCGCCTGATCGGCCCGGTAGAAGCGCTCGAAGATGTACTGGAGCTGATCCGCAGGGATGCCCGCCCCGTTATCCTCGACGCGGATAATCGCCTCGGCCGGCGCGGCGGCCAGCGCGATCCGCACCCAGCCGCCGGGCGGCGTATACTTGATCGCATTGTCCACCAGGTTCACCAGCATCTGGGTCAGCCAGATGTCGTCCCCCAGCACGGTAATCTCTGCCGCCGGCTGGCTCGTCAATGTGATCCCCTTTTCCGCGGCCAGCGAGGACATCTGGTTAGCGACGGTGTTACACAGGGCATCCAGGCGGACGGGACTCCAGGTCAGGAGGTGCTGGCCGGCGTCCGCGCGAGCCAGCGCCAGCAGATTGGTTACCAGCCGCCCCATGCGCACCGTCTCACCTTCCACCACGCTCAGGACCCGCTGGTACTCCTGCGCCGAACGCGGGCGGGTAAGGGCGATGCTGGTTTCGGTCTCCACTACGGCGAGCGGCGTCCGCAGTTCGTGGGCGGCATCGGCTGTGAAGCGCCGCTCGCGCATGAACGCGGCCTCCAGTTGGGTGAGCATCGCGTCGAGGGTCGCGGTCAACTCGCCCAGTTCATCGTGTCGCGCAGGCATACCGATGCGTAAGCCCTGGCCCAGGCCCTCGGCGCGAATGCGCTGCGCCGTTTGGGTGATCGCGGCCACCGGCGCGAGCGCGCGCCCGGCGAGAAAGTAGCCGCCAAGGCACGCAAACAAGACGAGCAGCGGCCCCGCGACGGCGAACGTGGAGAGCGTCTGCTGGAGCATCTCGTTCATCGGTTCGAGCGAACGCCCGACGAGGAGGCGGCCCACATCTGCGGGGTGATCCTCCTTCCCCACGGGGACCGTGACCGCATACAGCAGCCAGCGACCATCGGGCAGCGTAACAGCGCTGTAGACACCCTGGCCGGCCGCCTGTCTGGCCCAGGCAGGGAGCGTCAGGGGGCCGTAAGGGGCATTGTTGCTCGCCGTGAGCGTGTCGTGCATATCGTAGAACAGCAGCAATTCTCCCGGTGCGGCGACGTCCTGAAACTTGGGGCTGTCCTCGTCACCATTGAGCGTCGCCTGGATCTCCGCGGTGCGCGCCGCGAGCTGGCGCTCTACGTCGTGCTGCAAGTTGGTGGCGAGTAGCCCGTAGATTAACCCGCCGAGGACGGCGACCAGCACGATCAGCACCCCGCCATACCAAGCGGTTAGTTGCAGCCGGATGCTCCGGTGCTGCCACCAGGCGCGCACGCTCCCGCCCGCCGGTTTCACGGTTGCTGCCCTGCCCCGGTATCGGGCGCTGCTGTTTTCACCAGGCGGTAGCCCATTCCGCGCACCGTCTGGATGATCGCGCCGGCGGGATCGAGCTTGCGGCGCAAGCGCCGGATATACACATCGACCACGTTAGAATTGATCTCCAATTCATCCTTCCAGACCCGCTCCTCAAGCTGGCTGCGCGACAGCACCATGCCTGGATGGGTCAGCAGATATTCCAGCAGGCGTAATTCCGTGGCAGTGAGATCCACCGGACTGTTCGCATACCACACTTGGTGCGTCTGTAGATCCAGGCGGATGGGGCCGGCGACCAGGGAACTGCTGCGGGTCTCGCTGTCGCGGCGCAGCACGGCGCGCAGGCGGGCGAGCAGTTCGCCAAAGGCAAAAGGCTTGACCAGGTAATCATCGGCGCCCGCGTCGAGGCCCGCGATGCGTTCATCGACCGCGCCCAGGGCCGTCACGACGATGATGGGCACGCGGATTTTCCGCCGGCGCAACTCCCGGCAGACCGCGAGTCCGTCCTGGCCCGGCAGCCGCAGATCCAGCAACATAGCGTCATAGGTATTCAAGGCGCCCGCAGCCAGGGCGGCGGGGCCATCGTACACGGCGTCGACATGGTAGCCCTCCTCCACCAGGCCCCGCTGGAGCGCCTGGCTCAGCCGGCGATCATCTTCGACCAACAGTATGCGCATCCGGTGCTCACTTTGCGTGGTGTAGAGGTCCGGCGAGACGACGCGCCGTTTCGCTGGCCGCTCTCTCTATTGTAGCACTCCCATATGAATCGAAAATGAAGATCAGCAATCCGGCGCGACGCGTTCATGACGAGTTCACAACCGATTCACCGGATTGTCATAGTACGCAGCTATACTGCATAGTACGTAGCAAATAATCCGCCGACAACAGTGCGCCGGGGCCACCCAGGCCCCGGCACAGTAAAGGAGTGAAACATGAATCGGAAGCAATTATTGGCGGGCGCCGGATTGTGCGTCGTCATCGTCTGGGCCTTGTTTGCCGCAGGCGGCGTGCGCCTGGGTAGCGGCGCGGCCCCCGCGCCCGGTACAACGCAGCAGACCGCGGGCAGTGCCCTGGCCGCCCAGCCTATCGCCGGCAGCCGGCTCGCCGCAGGCGCCGCCGCGCACCCAGCCGACACCGGCCGCGCTGAGCAGGCGCAACTGCAGCCCGGGGCGGCCCAGAACAACGTGGCTGCGCAACCCACAGCCGCCGCGCCGCCTACCGCGGGCGCCCCCATCGCCGCCCCCACACAGGTCGCCGCCACCCCCGAAGCGGACGACGCCGGCGAGGCCGCGGAAGCCGCCGAGACCCCCGAAGCGGACGAGGCCGCGGAAGCCGCCGAAACCCCCGAAGCCGCCGAAGCTGCCGAGACCCCCGAACCAACCGAGGTCGCGGGCACGCCTGAACCTGGCGAGGACGCCGATCACGATGGCGATAAGGTGGAGCAGGGCACCACAGATGCACCGGACACGGACAATGACACCGAGACAGCGGATGACCAGGCGGATGCGCAAGCCCTCGCCGCGCAGGCGCGCATCACGCAGCAGCAGGCCGAACAAACCGCCCTGACGGCCAATCGCGGTACCACGGTGGTTAAGACCGAGCTTGATGAGAAGGACGGAACCGTCATTTATAAGATCAAGTTGAGCAACGGCACTAAGGTCAAGGTGAACGCCATTACCGGCGCCATCCTGAGCACCGATACGCCGGAGAGCGACGGATCGGGTGACTGAAATCCGGGGACGAGTACGCCCCGCCGGTTTGGCGGGGCGTACTCATTTCCACACCGCCCCGTGCCCGAATCCGGGCGCGGGGCCGCCCCTACGGCCCCGTCCCCTCCGAGGCCACGGCCAGGCCATCGTAACCTTGCGCGCCCCAGGCGGCCAGGAAGGTCGGCCACGCCACTTCGTATTCGGTGAGCCGGTTGGCGTTGGTCGAGGTGGGACCGAGCACGTCGCGAATCAGCACCGCGTCCGCGTTGTAGCCGGCGACGACCACCGCGTGATCGTTGCCCAGCACGGTCGGGTAGCGGTGGCCGTCGGGACCGATCCAGGTCGCCGGCACCCAGCGCTGGAAATCGACCGTCGTCTTGATCCAGATCAAGTCGCCCGCCCGCAGGGCCGCTTCCACGCCCGCCTGGTCATGGACCGGCGTCGTCGCGAAGCCGTAGTGCGCGAACACCTTGCTCATAGCCGCGCCTGTCGTGCGCGCCAGGAAATTCGTTTTATAATCGCCGGAGTAGTGGTTGGCGATGTCGCCGCCGTAGATCTCGACCCCTTGCGCCGTCTGCTTATAGGACGGCGTGACACTGGTATCCACGCCGATAATCTGTAACTGCTCGTCCAGGGTCACATCCAGGCCATGCGTCTTGAAGATCGCCCAGGCCGCGTCGAATTCGCAGGTGAAATGGAACCACTGGCCCGTTTTGTTTGCGGTCGGAATATAGACGGTGTAGGCGGCGGGCGGCTGCGCCGGGCGCGTGGGCTGGAGCGCATCCATGGCCGCCGGGGCGACGGGTCCGGCCGGTGGGCCGGGCAGCGGCGCGGCGGTGGGTGGGGCCGGCCCAGTCTCGGGCCCCATTGTCGGCGCGATCGGCACCGCGGCGACCGTGGTCGCCGGCTGTTCCCCCACCATGATTTGCAGCGGCGCCCCGATGAAGAGCAGATTCGGGTTGGCGATGCTGTTGCGCTCCTGGATCGCCTGGACGGTGGTGCCGTAGCGGGAGGCGATACCGCTCAACGTATCGCCGTTCTGGATGCGGTACTCAACGATAGTGCCCGGCGCCGCCGGCAGGGTGGGCGAGGGTGCACTAGCCACCATTGGCGTCGGACTGCCGGGTCCCGGCGTGGCAGGCAGCGCCGTCGGCACCGCGACCGCCACACTTGTTGGGGGCGCCCCCGTCCCCAGCCCCAGATCCACATAGACAGTCAGAGCGGGCGTCGTCTGTCCCACCCAGCGCACCAAAGCCAGGAGGCCGGCCAGCAACACAATCAGCGCCAACCACCACCACACCCGAGTTTGCATCACGATTCTTGCCCCCGCCGCACCGAGCCTGGCGGCGCCGCGCGGCTCAATACCTGATCAATACTACAGTATACCATCCTGGGACGCCAGTTGGTAAGGTAGGCGCATCCAGCGGCCACCCGCGCCCGGTCCCTGCCGGAGCGCACGGGCGCGTCAGCCCCAGCCGGGCGTCATCACGAGCGCCATTTCGTCGAAGTAGTCCCACCGCGTGATGAAATTGCCCCACCCGTAATAGTACCGCCCGCCGTTGCCCACGTCCATAATCCAGATGCCTCCCGCGTCGTAGCCGTACGCCACGGTCGCATGCTCGTAAGGCACGAGCTTGAAGCGCTCGCCCTGGTATGTCGCGTAGGTGACGGATTGGTTACCGCGCTTGCCGGTCATCCAGACCACGACCGGGTGGCCCGCGGCCAGCTCTTGCTTCAGCCGGGTCACGCCGCCATAGAATACATCGACCCGGTAGCCGCGCTCCGCCAGCACCGGCACGAGCGGTTCGGCATAGATGCCGTAGTTTCGGATGCCGCCCCAGGCGCCATAGATATTGCCGCGGAAGCCCCAATGGGGATTCGGACTCTCGGGGATCGCGGCCAGAAAATCGCGCTGTGACACCAGACGACCCCAGTAGAGGCTCACTGCCGCCGCCGCCGCGTACTCACAGGAGAGGCTATACCATTGCGCGACGGACGGAAAGCCCTCGATAATGGACTCCGGCGCAGCGGCCGCTGTCACACGCGTCCCGCTCACCATGAGGGGCAAAACCAGGATCAGCGCGACCAGGAGCCGCGCGCCGGGTAAGCGACCTTTAGCATTGAATCTCGTACTGCGTACCAAAGCTCCTTCCTCCTACTACATGCCCGATGCAGATAGGCGCGGGCGGCACCCGCCCGCGGCGGGCTGCCCGCGCTTTTTTCTGCCTTTAATGCCCATCCGGGGCAACTAGCGTGCCATAGGTCCATCCTCCAGGACTGTGCGCTCCCCGGCCTGCGCTTGTGGACGCACCCGCCCGCTCCTGCTATCGGGAACCGATAAGGGGACGAACCGGCGCGTGACCTGTTGGTTCAGCAGCGTGAGCATCAGCAGCGCGAACGAGGAGGCCGCATAACTTGGCGCTGATCATCTGCACCCGGAGCGCCACCGGCGGCATGTCCGCCGAGATGAACCGGCCCACGTCGTAGGCGGCCGATTTGTATCGTCGTAATCATGAGCGAAACCTCCGCCGGTGGGCAAGATACAGCACGGCTCCTACCGGGATGTTGCTCCAATAGTTGATTACCCGGTCGACCACGGCCACCGCGCCGGCCAGGCTCGTGGCGACGCCAAAGGCGCCGAGGATGGCGACTGAAGCGCCCTCGACTGCGCCCAACCCGGCGGGCGTGAACGGGATCGTGCTGAGCAGCGAACCGGCCAGCGCGGTGAAGATAATCACGCCCGGCGCCAAGCCGGTAATGTGGAAGCTTTGCAGCACCAACCAGATGCGCACCACTTCGCCGGCCCAGATCAGCCCCGTCAAGCCGTAGAGCGGCACCTGGATATCCCGCTGGAACGTGCGTAGTAGAGCGGTGACGAAGCGCGCAAACACGACGCGCCGGCGCTCCGGCAGCCGGGCGGCCAGCGGCCCGGCTCCCAGGCGCAGCGCGACCACGCCGCCCCCGATAGCCCCCGCCAGCCCCGCGCCAAGCAGCAGAATCGGGGGCAGGTTGCCCCCGGCGCCGGTCAGGTCGCCCAGAATGAGCAGCCCGCTGCCCAGCAGCAGGACCACCAGGGCGAGCACGTCGGCCATGCGCTCGCCCACCACCGTGCCCAGTGTCAGGCCCATGTCGGCGCCGGTCTCCTGCTTGAGCAGGTAGGCGCGGTAGGCGTCGCCCAGTTTGGCGGGCACCAGGCAGTTGACGAACCAGGAGAGAAAGATCATTTCCACCAGCCCGCGCAGGCCCGGCAGCCGGACGGCGGCGCCGAGATCTGCCCGGCGCAAGAGCAGCCGCCAGCGCAAACCGCGCAGCAGAAAGGCGCCGAAGTAGACGGCCTGGCCCAGCACCAGATAGCGCCCGTCGGCGGTGCGCACGGTGGCCCAGATCTGGCCGGGATTCAGGTGCGCCGTCAGCACAAAGATCAGCATGATGGCCGCGCTGAGAGCGAAGCCCGCCAGCGTCTTCCAATCGCGCAGCCGGCGGCCCAGCGAGATGTCGCCCCCCTGGCGACCGGACTGGGCCGGCGCGGTCCGGGCGCGCGGGGCCCCGATCCCGGCTTCGGTTACCGGGCCGGGGTGCGGCGCCCGGCGCGCGCTTGTCGAAAATACACTCATTTGCAGACTCATTTCGTACTCAATCGTCGATCATGGCCGCGGTAGAGATAACCGGCTA
>JAICKM010000271.1 GCA_025927935.1 Chloroflexia bacterium
CCGGCCAGCCGAAGTCCAGATCGTCGAGTTGGTGCCACCCGGCCAGCAGTTCGGGGAAACAGTCCTTCCATTCCACATCGGTCAAACCCTCGACGCGCCCAAAATGCATCTCGCGCAGCCCTGGATCGATCTCCAGTGGCGTACCCAGGGCCTGGCTGATCACGTCGGCGGTGCGCAGGGCGCGCTGCAAGGGGCTGCTGTAGACCGTGGCGACGGAGACCCTGGCGGCCTGTAAAAATGTCGCCAGCGCCGTGGCCGCGCGAACAGCCTGCCGCTCACCGAGCCGCGTCAGCGGCGCATCTTGCCAGCCCTGCAAGCGCCCGGCGACGTTGCCCTCGGATTGTCCGTGGCGGATGAAAAAGAGGTACATAGGAATCCTTCCGCCCCAGGCGGCCTGGAAAGCTATTGCAACGCCAGATCGGCGCGCGCCGCCGTGACCAGTTCGCTGTCTTCCGAGCAATCCTCGTCGCGCAGGTGCTCCACCTGGTTGAACATGCGCAAACACCCCACCGACCAGATCTCGCTGCCGCCGTCGTCGGCGTCGGACCCCATGAACTGGATATGGGTAACGCTGCAATTGTCCGCGTCATAGGAGCGCGGCCCCATGGGGTCCTCCAGCCCGGCGCTGTTCAGGTAGGCTTTGATCACGCCGCCATGTGTCACGACAATAATATTGTCATAGGACTTGTGCTGAGCCACAATCTCGGAGATAGCCCGCATACAGCGATTGCGGAAGGCGCGCCGCGTCTCCCCGCCCGGCCAGCCAAAATCAAGATTCTTGCGGTCGATCCAACCGGGGATCAGTTCGGGATAGCGCCGCTGCCACTCGTCGCGCCGCAGGCCCTCGACCAGGCCGCCCTGCATCTCGCGCAAATCGGGGACCGGGATGGGCACCAGGCCCAGGCGTTCGCCGATGGCGTGCGCGGTGAGCCAGGCGCGCAGCAGCGGGCTGCTGTAGAGCGCATAGAAACGTATGCGCTGGCGCTGCCGAAATTCGGCGAAAAACTCGGCGGTCCGCTGGGCCTGCGCGAAGCCTTCCGGCGTGAGATCGGTATTCGCCCAACCTTGCAGGCGGCCCGAAACATTCCAGGTGGAGAGTCCATGACGGACCAGGTAGACATTCATCGGTTGCGTACCCCCTTATAGTAGTCGCACCACTGAGTGAGGACGCAGATCTCGCAGCGCGGGCGGGGCGCTTTGCACACCTCGCGGCCATGCTTGATGACGTTCAGGTGGAAAGCATAATACCACTCCGGCGGCACCAGCGCTTCGAGCAGCACATGAGCTTGCTCCGCCGTCGCCCGATCGGGCACCAATCCCAGCCGGCGGCTCACCCGATGGACATGGGTATCCACGGGCATGGCGGGCCGGCCGCACGCGAACAGCAGCACGCACGCCGCCGTCTTGGGACCTACGCCGGGGAGCGCCGCCAGCCAGGCGCGCGCCTCATCCAGCGGGATTGTCTTTAAGAAGTCGAGGTCGAAACTCCCCCGTTCATCCCAGATGCGCTGCAAGATGGCCTTGATACGCGGCGCTTTCATCTGGGCCAGGCCGCCGCTCTGAATGGCGGCGGCAATGGCCGCCACCGGGGCGTCGCGCACGGCCTCCCAGGTGGGTAGCGCCGCCTGCAACTGCGCGAAAGCGCGCCCGCTGTTCAGATCTGATGTGTGCTGCGAGAGGATCGTCAGCACCAGCTCATCGAGCGGCGGATGGTGCGGGCGCCAGGTGGGCTGCCCATACACCCGCAGCAGCGCGTGATAGATCGGATCGATCTTTTCGACGGGCGTTAGCGTATCGGCATCAGATGCAGGCACCGAGTCGGAAACGGAGGATGTGTAGTCTACTTCGTGACTGTGAACACGCATGACGTATTATACAACAAAGCGTAGGCCCAGAACCAACGGGTAAGGTGATCCGTATACCGGGCCAGTTATGCCGGCCGCTCCGGATAGCCCGTAATCTCCCGAATTTCTTCATACAGGGGCTTGAGTTTGCGATACATCTGTTTGTATACGCGGGAATACAACTGCTCATAGACGGCGTGGGCTTGCGGATTGGGTTCAAAGACCCGACCAACATGAGTCATCGCCCGCGCCGCGGTGGGCACGTCCGGATACAGGCCGAGACCCACACTGGCGTCAATAGCCGCGCCCAGCCCGGAAGCCTCATAGACATGGGGGCGCGCGGCGGGTAGCCCGAAAATATCCGCCGTCAGTTGCATCGCGGCGTCGCTCCGGGACCCGCCGCCCGCAACGCGGAGTTCGCGCACGGTGACACGCGTGCGGCGCTCGATCTGCTCCTTGCCCTCGCGCAACCCATAGGTCAGGCCCTCTAGAATGGCGCGGTAGAGGTGAGCGCGGGTATGGACATCGCCCCAGCCGATAATGGCGCCCTTGGCTTCCGGCCCCGGTACCTTGATGCCGGGCGACCAGTAGGGCTGCAAGGTCAGGCCCATCGCGCCCGGCGGCACGCTATCAACGAGATCGTCGAATAGCTCTTCGGGCTGCTTGCCCTGCGCGGCCGCGTTCTGCTGCTCGGGATGGCCGAACTGTTCCTTGAACCAGTTGACCATCCAGTAGCCGCGATAAATCGGCACTTCCAGGCTGTAAGCGCCGGGCACGGCAGCGGGAAAAGGCGGGATGAACGGTCGCACCTCGCGGTACTTTGCCTGGGTAACACTGACCGTGGCGGTGGTCCCGTAGCTGAGACAGGCTATCTGCGGGCTGACACACCCCGCGCCCAGCGCCTCGCACGCTTTGTCGGCGGCGGCGGCGATCACGGGCAGCCCGGCGGGGATGCCGGTGGCTTCCGCGGCGGGCGCGGTTATTTCGCCCAGCCGCGTGGCCGGGGGCACGAGATCGGGCAAGAGCCCGCGTTTCATCGGCATAGCCTGCCATTTCCAGTCGCTACGCGCCGCCCAGGCCAGTTTCTTGTAATCAAACGGCAGGTAGCCCACCTGCGCGCCGACCGAATCGACAAAGTGCCCCGTCAACCGGTACGCCAGGTAGCCCGACAGCATGAGGTACTTATGGGTCTGCTTCCAGATATCAGGCTGCCGGGTCCGCAACCAGTTGATCTCGGATTCGGCTTGAAAATAGGCGACCGTTTCATCCATACGCACCAGTTTCAAGATCACGCCCCACAGCCCGCCGACCGGCTTGAGACCGTGGATGCGGCGCTGATCGAGCCAGACGATAGCGGGCCGGAGCGGTTCACCCTGGCGGTCTACGTTGATCATCGTGCCGCGCTGGGTCGTCACCGTGACTCCCGCAATGGCGCCTTTGTCCACCGTGCCTTGCCGCCAGAGTTCCTGACAGACCCGGCACAGCGATTGCCAGTAGTAAGCCGGGTCTTGTTCAGCCCAGCCCGGTTGCTTGGAGAAATAGGGATCGATCATGACTTGCGACCTGGCGACCAGCTTGCCGTGCAAGTCGAAAACGAGCGCTCGGACGCTTTGCGTGCCGTTATCAATCGCCAGAATCAGATCCTGCTTCATCGCGTTTGCTCCCGTGCCCGGCGCTGCCGGATCAATAGACCGCCCGCGCCCAGCGCCAGGCCGGCAAGAATGCCGAGCGCCCATTTCCCACGCGTCGCATTTGCCGGATGGGACTCGCCACCCGCCTGTGCCGGCATCATGCGCCAATCGGGGATTGTGTCCCGATCCGGCAGGCTGTAGTGCTGCCGCCAGAGTGCGTGATAGGCGTGTTCTTCCACCGCCCAGCGTGTGTCATCCCAGCCGAGTTCGGCCTGGCAGATGGCCCGGATAGCCTGCATGAGCGCGGCCCCACCCTCCGGCAGCATCAGACCGAGCCGCACCCGGCGCAGCAGGAGGTCGTCCAGATGCAACACCGCTTCCTTGCGCGCCGCCCAGCGCAATTCAGCCCAGAGCACAGTAGTGCCGGGGATTGGTTGTAGCTCGCCGGGCTGCGCCGCCGCGACCAGAGCGGGCGCCGCCGCGCCGTAGCGCCCAAGCAGGCGCTCGCGCGCCGCCGCAGTGAGGGCGCCATCCAGATTCTGGGGTGGCGGATCGAAGATAGACGCGGATGGATCGGGTTTGGCGATGTCGGGAAGCTGCCGGCGCATAACTTCCATTGCATCCTGCGCCATCAGGCGAAAGATCGTCCATTTGCCGCCCGTGACAGTCACCAGGCCCTGATCTTCCCAGATGGCGTAATCACGCGACACCGTGGCCGGATCGTCCGCGCCGCTATCGATCATGGGGCGCACGCCGCTGAACGAGGCAACCACATCGTCCAGGCTAAGACCCAGCGACGGCAGCTTGGCATCCACCGCCGCCATGAGGTAGGCCACTTCGTCGGGACTGATCCGCGGTTCCTCGTCCAGCGATTGGCGATGATCGTGGTCAGTTGTGCCCACAAGCGTGGTACCCTCCCAGGGCAGAATGAACACGGGGCGGCGATCCAGGGGGTGTGCGAAGCTAATCACCTGGGCCACCGGCAGCCGCCACGCGGCGAACACCAGGTGACTGCCCCGCGAGGGCCGCATACGCGGCGCCGCGCCGATCTGCGCCCGCAGGCGATCCGTCCAGATGCCGGTCGCGTTGACCACCACACGAGCGCGCGCCGTGGCAGTGGCGCCGTTGAGGCCGTCCTGCAGTTCCACGCCGACCACGGCGCCGTTCTCGGACAGCAGTTTGGTCGCGGTCACGTAGTTGAGCGCCGTCGCGCCCCGCGCAATAGCCTCCTGGAGCACCCGCAATACCACGCGGGCGTCGTCGCTGCGGGCCTCCAGGTAGCCCAAGCCGCCCGTCAGGTGCGCCAGGGTGAGGTGCGGGGCCAGCAGCTGGAAGCCGGCCGGATCGTAGTAGCGCAAGCGCCGCTGCCCGGCCAGCAAGTCGTATACGAGGAGGAGTGCCTGGTAAGGCCGGCGCCGGGAGCCTTCGCTGCTGTATAGCGCCACCAGAAAGCCCAGCGGCGTGATCAGTCCCTGGCCCTCGGCCAGCAGGCGCTCGCGCTCGCGCACTGCGTCGCGCGTGACGCGCCACTGGCCGCTGATCAGATAGCGGAAGCCGCCGTGGGCCAGCTTGGTCGAGCGGCTGGAGGTGCCCCAGGCAAAATCCCGTTGCTCGACCAGCAGGGCACGCAATCCGGCGCGGGTCGCCTCGCGTAGAATGCCCGCGCCGGTGATGCCCCCACCGACGATGATCACATCCCACGGCTGCGCGACGGTGTCCCAGATGTGCGCGCGCTCATGTTCCGCCCACATGACCCCTCCCCATCCGCGTGCTACACCAGTTTGCCGGGATTCAGCAGACCATCCGGATCGAAGGTTTTCAGCACATTGGCGATGGCCGTGATGCCGAGCGTCCCTTTCTCGGCGGCTAGGTACGGCTGATGATCGACGCCCACGCCGTGCTGATGACTGATCGTCCCGCCGTGGGCGACGATAGCCTGGCTGGCGGCGGTCTTGAGCTGGCGCCAGCGGTCGTATGTCTCACCGGGATCGGCGGCCAGGCGAAAGAGATAGGTGGTATAGAGGCTGGACCCCTGCGGGTAAATATGGGACAGATGGGTAAAAGCATGCACCCGCTCCCCCCAATCGGCAAGCGCAGTGCGTAGCGCGGTTTCCACCGCCGCCAGCAACGCGGGGACATTGCTCCAGGTCGTCGCCGTTTCGACGGTGTCCACGCCATACCCGCGCTCCCACAGTTCGTTGCGCTGGTAGGGCGCGCGAAAACGGGTCTTTTGCCACTGGCGGCCCAGCGGCCGGCCCAGGTGGACGGCGCCATAAGCCCGCGCGATCGCCAGCACGCGCTTGCGCCCGGCGTCCACCTGGGCGGTGGTGCCCGTAAAGCCCACCACGAGCATGCACTTCCCGGCCCCAATATGGCGCACGGCCAGGAGCCGTTCCAGCGCGTGGATCACCTCTGCGTGCCCGGCCAGGGCGAGCGTGGTGGCTGTTTCCGTGGCAGTGCTCAAGCGCAGCATGGACAGCGGAATGCTCGCCTGCACCATGCGCCGCACAGCAGTTCGCGCGGCTCGCCAGTCGGGGAAAAACAACGCGTGAAAGGCTTCCTCCTGGGGCAGCGGGCGCACGCGCACGATGGCTTCCGTCAGGATGCCCAGCCGCCCCTCCGAGCCGAGCACCAGGTCGCGCAGGTCGGGGCCGGCGGCGGAGGCAGGAAACGGAGGCAGGTCCAATGCCCCGGCGGGCGATTCGAGGTGCCCCCCGGCGAACAGATGCTCGATGCGCCCATAGCCGAGCGACTGCTGGCCGCTGGACCGCGTGGCGATCCAGCCGCCCAGCGTCGAGTGCTCAAAGGATTGCGGATAGTGGCCCAGGGTGTAGCCTCGTGCACGTAACTGCGCTTCCAGATCCGGTCCCGCTACGCCGGGACCGAAAGTCGCCAGGCGGTCCTGTTCGTCCAGATGATGCAGGCGATTCATGCGGCTCAGATCGACGGTCAAGATGGGGGCATCGCCGGGCTGCGGGTTGATGTGTCCGACCACGCTCGTCCCGCCGGAGTAGGGGATGATCCGCACTCCCGCTTGCCGCGCGTACTCCAAGAGAGCGCGCACATCATCGCCGCCGAGGGGATAGGCCACGCCATCGGGAAACACCGGAATGCGGCCAGTGCGCAAGGCGATCAAATCGGGGAACCCCTGGCCGCGAGCATGGCGCACACGTTCCAGGGCATCGGTCGAGATCAGCGGATGGGCCGGCAGCCGGGTGGGCGGCACCCCGGCGACCACCACATCCAGCGAGGCATCATGCGGAGGCGTCCCTGGCCCCACCAGTGCCGCCAGGATCCCGGTAGCCGTCGGGGGCAGTGGATACGTGACGGTGTCGTCGCCCCAGCCGTTCCAACGCCGCATATATTACCTGCCTTGGCGATGAGCAATAGGTGAGCCCGAAGAAGGGTAGCGGGGCCGGCGGTCTCATCATAGCATGGCCGGGCAGGCGTGTCAATCGCCCGAATCCGAGTACAGCCGGTTCGCGAATCCGGATCGGATGGTTAGATGTCGGGCTTTTGTCGCCTTTTTTGTCGGGATCAGTTCCGGCCATCCTGTGCTTTAATATACTCAGCAAGATATCCAGGTAGCCCGATGCGGCCCGGTGAAGCCGGGCGCGCCACGACTACAGCCGGTATTATCCGGTAACGCCGCAGCACCGTGGAGCCGGGTCTTAGTACAAGGGACAACAGGAGCAGACCATGAGCACCGTAAGTATCTATCTGTTGGAGCAGCAGATGCAAGGGATGACCAAGCAGCTTTACGCCGACATGGATCACGCCCGCAATATCCAACTGGCTCAGCACGAGCATAGCCGGCCCGCCGCGCGCACGCTGTGGCAAATCGGCCGCCTGCGCTTCGTCTGGGCGCCGCGCTAACCCGCGGCCACCAGTGGCTGATGACTTGAAAGGTATTCGTCGAAGAAAGAGAATCAAGTTGTACCAGCAAGCGCTTAAGACGCCCCACTGCGGGCCGTCCCCCACCCGCCCGCCGCAGGGCCGGACCACCGAGCAAGACCTGCTGCTCTGGGCGCTGAGCACCCACAGGACGGTCAAGGCGCAGGATGGCACCGGCGCGGAATTCGGCTTGATCGAGCGGATGATGCCGGCCGGCTTTGCCTCGCCGCCACACATCCATCATACCGGCGACGAGGCGTTCTACGTGCTGGAAGGCGAGATCCGCTTCCAGTGCGGCGACAAGATCATCACAGGCAAGCCGGGCGCGTTCATTTATCTGCCCCGGCAGGTGGCCCACGCCTTCCAAGTGGGCGCGGCGCCCGCCCGCATGTTGCAATTCAATACCGCCCACGGGGAAGCCGGTGGCGCGACTGCCCGGCAGGCTGCGCCGGGTCCGCTCAGCGTGGCCCGCATGCTGGCCCTCACGGGTAAGTACCACATCGAACTAATGCTGCCGCCGCGCTCCTAAGCCGGGTGGCCCCCGGCCCATGCCGGTTAAAAATCCGGGCCACCGGGAGCGGGTGGCGGGAAAGGTCGCGAAAATGCTGGATACAACACCTACAGTCCGGCCCCTGCAGGCCGCGACGGATCGCTCGCACCTGTTCCTGGTGCGGCTCTGGCCGGACGGCGCAGACTCCGCCGGGCATGAGTGGTCGGGTCGGGTGCAACACGTCGTCAGCGGCGAGGCGCACACGTTTGAGGATTGGGCTACACTGATCGAGTGGCTGCGCGGCATGCTGGCGGCGGGCAGCGTCACGCAACTGACCGACACCGCGCGGGCCGCCGGTTCCGGCGATGCTTTGTGGTAATGCTGAGGGCCGGCCTGGCCGGTTTGCAACCGGCCCCTACGCGCATCGTGATCGGGCCTGGCCGGTTTCAAACCGGGACCTACAACCGCCGATAGCGCAGGTCGCTGCTAAAAGACTTCGCCGCCGCCGGTCCCGGCTTCCCCCTCTTCGGTCAACTGCGTGCCTTCTTCCAGCGTCTTGAGTTCGCCCTGCTCGCTCCGGTAAGTGAAGTCCGTCTCCGGGCTGCCCTGTAACTCCCGGTGGCCCGCGCCCGCGGGCAGGTGGGATGCCTGGGGCGAACTCGCATCCATCCCGGCCCCGGCGGCCTCCGTGCCCAGCGAGTCCACCCCTTGCTCCATC
>JAICKM010000073.1 GCA_025927935.1 Chloroflexia bacterium
CCCGTGGCCCGCGCGATCACATCGTCCACGCCCAGGCCGTAAATATGCGGCGGCGGCACGCCCAGCAACATCAGGTACATCGCCAGTTGGCTGCGGTGGTGGACCTCATGCTCGACCATCGCCATCAGCAACCGCCACGCCCGGATCGGCGGCCCGTCCAGGCTCGGACGGTGCTCAGGCAGCGCGGCATCGGGCAGCGCGCGCAACCGATCCATCGCCGCCGCGTGCCCCGCCGCCAGGTGCGCCAGCGCCCCCGCCAGGTCAGCCGGCCCCGCGGCGTGCCCGGTGTACAGCCAGCGGCCCTCGACCACCGCCCCCACAAACATCGCCTCGCCCGCCGCCAGATGGCGGATAAGATCCCCGCAGGTGAACTCTCCC
Organism: Chloroflexia bacterium; assembly: GCA_025927935.1. The sequence goes on from JAICKM010000073.1 coordinate 379, forward strand.
GCCCGCGGCGCCCAAGCCATCCGCTCCGCCGGCACCTGCGCCACAAAATGCAGCGTCCGCCGCCGGATGCTCTCAAAATACCCGATAAACCCCGCCACGCTGCTGATCATCGACTCCACCGGCGCATCCTCCATCCCCCGACCCATCCGTTGGCCCGCCGCCTGCCCGGACTCAGCACTCAGATTGGCCCCTCCGCCACCATGACCAGGTGTAGCAGGCCGGGAAAGCGGGCATCCAGGTCGGCGCGGCGCAGCGACACAAAGCGTTGCGTCCCCTCCACCCGTGTCCGGATTACCCCGGCCTCGCGCAACACCTTCAAATGGTGCGACAAGGTTGATTTCGCCAGCGGCACATCCAGTTCGCCACAGCGCTGCTCGCCCCCGCGGGCCAGCAGGCGCACGATCTCCAGGCGGTTCGGGTCGCTCAACGCCTGCAACACTACCGTCAGGGCAATATCCGTACAGACCGGTTCATAAAGTCTCCGCATGCCCCCATTATAGCATGGTTCCCCGGTTGTTGCGTTGTTCGAACGGATTAGAACAATAAGACCAGGGATGGAGCCTCCCTACCCGCCCTGATGGAGCACCCGCCACCGGCATTTACCCGGTACCGAATGGGCAGCCCGGCAGATGTGCGGATTGCCCGCGCTTGCTATGATAACAGCAGTTCATTAGTTCGATATTTACTGAACATTAGAATAAAGGGGGCATATTTACTATGCTGTTACCAATCATCCTGTTGGCCCTCGGGGCCTTCGCGATCGGCACCGATGCCAACGTTGTCGCCGGCATCCTGCCCACTATTGCCCATGATCAGGGCTTGCCGGTCACCACGGCGGGCCAGTTTCTCGTCACCGTCTTCGGCCTCAGCTATGCCGTCGCGGCGCCCCTGCTCGGCGCGCTGACCAGTAGCTGGTCGCGCCGCCGCGTACTCGTCACGGCCCTGGCCCTCTTCAGCGCAGCCAGCCTGCTCTCCGCGGTTGCGCCCGTCTTCGGCGTCCTCGTCGCCACGCGCATCCTGGTGGCCGCCAGCGCCGCGCTCTATAGCCCCACCGCCGCGGCGACCGCCGGGGCCTTGCTACCGCAGCGGCGCGGCCAGGCCCTCGCCCTCATCGCGGCCGGCCTCACCGGCGCGCTGGTGCTCGGCGTGCCGGTCGGTACCTGGGTGGCCCACACCTTTAGCTGGCGCATAGTCTTTGTGCTCATCGCCGCGCTCGGCGGCGTTGCCATCACGGGCCTTCTGCGCGCCCTGCCCGAAGTCGCCGGATCCCCTGCCGTCAGCCTGCGCGCCCGCTTCGCCGCCATCCGCCAGCCGCGCGTCCGCCCGGCCCTGCTCGTGCCGTTGCTCTGGGCCGGCGGCGGCTTCGCCGTCTACACCTACATCAGCCAGTTGTTGCAGAGCACCACCCACGCGGACAGCGGGGCGCTCAGTGGTCTACTCCTGCTCTACGGGATAGGCGGCGTCGCCGGCACCTGGATCGGCGGATACGCCACCGACCACTGGGGCGCCGTCCGCCCGTTGGCCGTCAGTTTGGTCGCAAGCGCCGGCTTCCTGGCCCTCCTGCCCCTGACCGCGCCCACCGTCGCCGGGGCCGGGCTGACGCTACTACTCTGGGGCGTGGCGACCTGGGCCTGCGTGCCCGCGCACCAGCACCGCCTCATCGCGATGGCCCCCGCGCAGGCCGGCATCATCTTCTCCTTCAACGCCTCGGCTGCCTCTCTGGGCACGGCGGCGGGCGCGGGCCTGGGCGGGATGCTGCTCAAGCTGACCTCCTTCCCCACCCTGACCACTGCCGGCGCCGCCTGCCTGGTGCTGGCCCTGGGCGCCCTGCTGCTGAGCGCGCGTCCGCTCAAGAGCGCACCGCGCGATCCCGCCCGCGAGCCGCTCGCCGTCCCTATCACCCGTTAAAAGCGCGCAGCAAAAGGGAGCGTGGCGCGGCCACGCTCCCTTTCGTTATGTCAAGCTAACCTGCTGGTGTTACCCTGTGATCACCGCATCGTGCGTGAGTGGCCGCCGTTGGGCCAGCAACCAGGCGTACAACTCCGGGTTGGCATACGTCGCCGTCCACGAGTCGTGCCGCGCCTCGGGGTAGACGGTGAAGCGCACATTGCCGTCGCAGGCGCGCAAGGCCGCCACCATCTCCTCCGACTTCTCGAACGCCACCACATCGTCCTTCGCCCCGTGGAACGCCCACACCGGTACATGCCGGATGGTGCAGGCGCGGGCCGGGTCGCCCCCGCCGCACACCGGCGCAATCGCCGCGAAGCGGTCGGGGTAACGCAGGGCCAGCGCCCACGTCCCGTACCCGCCCATGCTCAGCCCGGTCACATACACCCGGTCGGCATCAACCGCGTACTGCTCGCTCACCTCGTCGAGCAGCGCGCTCAGCACATCGGTCGTCCACCACCCGCCCGCCGGGCACTGCGGCGAGACCACGATGGCTGGTAGCTCCAACCCCTCGTCCAACCGCCGCGCCAGGCCATGCCGCTTCACCCGGTCCAGGTTGCTGCCCGACTCCCCCCGCCCATGCAGGAACAAGATCAGCGGCCAGCGCCGGTCCGGCTCCGCGCCGTACCCCTCCGGCAAGTACAGCAGATACGCCGCCCCCACGGTCGTCGTAATCGTCCGCTCAAACTTGTGCGCCTCCAGTACCCCCACACGAGCCATACCCATCAATCCTTCCGTACAAAGAGCCGAGGACAGCGCCGCGCGCCATCCGCATCGGCTCAATACCAACTGCCGCCATACCACCCGGCCTGATCCGATCAACGAAACGCAAAAGCCGCACGATCCATGCCGGTCTCGATCCCTCGCCTCCGTCCTCCCCTCCTCGCAGCGTCACTCGTCGTACTCAGCACTCAGCACTCAGCACTCAGCACTCCGCTGGGCCGGGGGGTTAGGCCCGCCGCGCCATTGACTACCCTCCGCTCCGCGTGCTATAGTCCCATCACGGAGGAGATGCATGAGCCACGATTGGTTGGCGCAGGTGCGCGATCTGACCCTGACCCTGGTGCGCTTCCCCAGCGTCACCGACACGCCGGGCGAGCGGGAGTTCGCCGGGTACATCCGCGATGTCCTCGCCGCGCACCCCTACTTCCAGGCCCACCCTGCCCACCTGCGCCTGGAACCCATCCCCGACGACCCCTACGGGCGGGCCAACGTCTTCGCCCTGGTGCGCGGCAGCGGCCCGGCCACCGTGGTGCTGGCCGGGCACTACGACGTGGTCAGCGTCGCCAACTACGGCGACCTGGAGCCGTGGGCCTTCGACCCGGAGGCGCTACTGCCCCGCCTGCGCGCCGATCTGGAGGCCGGGCAGGGCGCCGCCGTCACCGATACCCTGGCCCTCGCCGACCTGCAAAGCGGCGACTACCTGCCCGGTCGCGGGGCGCTCGACATGAAAAGCGGCCTGGCCGCGGGCGTCGCCGTCCTCTATCGCTTCGCCGAGACGGCGGGGCGCGCCGGCAACCTCATCTTCATGACCACGCCCGACGAGGAGGCCACCTCGCGCGGGATGCGCGCCGCCGTGCTCCGCCTGCCGGCGCTGGCCCGCGAGTGGGGCGTGGACCCCGTCGCCGCCATCAACCTCGACTCTGAAGGCGACCGGGGCGACGGCCACGACGGGCGCGCGGTCTTTCTGGGCAGCGTGGGCAAGCTGCTGGCCTCGGTCTACGTGGTCGGGCGCGAGACGCACGCGGGCGCCCCCTTCGACGGCATCAACGCCACCCTGCTCGCCGCCGAGATCACCCGCCGTATCGAGTGCAACGTCGCCCTGAGTGACACCGCTGCGGGCGAGGTCGCCCCGCCGCCCACCTGCCTGACGCAGATCGACCTCAAGCCCCATTATGACGTGACCACCCCCAGTGCCGCCTGGTGTACATACAACGTGCTCAGCTATGCCCGCAGCGCCGCCGAGGTGCTGGCGACGCTGCGCGACGTGGTCGCCGAGGCGCTGGACTCGGCGGTCGCCGGGGTCGCCGAGCAGGCCCGCCGCTACGGCGAGTGCACTGGGCGGCCCGAAACGCCGCCCGCCTGGCAGCCCCGCGTGCTCACCTTCGCCGACCTCAAGGCGCTGGCCCTGCGCCGCGGTGGCGCGGCGGCGGCAGCCGCCCTGGCCGGCCTGACCGCCCAGTTGCAGGACGATCCGCAGGTGGATCTGCCCCAGTTGAGCCGCCGCCTCACCGCGCTGCTCTGGAGCTACAGCGGTCTCACCGGCCCGGCGGCCGTGCTCGGCGTGGCCGCGCTCTATTACCCCCGCGTCCATCTCGACGGCGCCACCCCCCGCCAGATCCGCCTGCGCGACGCCGCCGTCCGCCAGGCCGCCGCCGTCATGCAGGACACCGGCGTGGGCATCCGCACGCGCCCCTTCTTCCCCGGCATCTCCGACATGAGCTTTCTCGGCGGCACCGAAGCGCCCGCCGATCTCGCGGTGCTGGCGGCCAACACGCCCGCCTGGGGGTCGCGCATCCGCTTCGACTACGCGGCGGCGCAGGCGCTGAACCTCCCGGCGATTAACGTCGGTCCCTGGGGCCGCGACTATCACCAGCGCACCGAGCGCGTCAACATGCCGTATTCCTTCGGCGTGGTGCCCGAACTCATCTGGCGCATCGCCGGTGACGTGCTGGGCGACGCGGCCGTACAAGCATAGACCGGGCCGGTTTGACACCGGCCCCCACAGGCAGCGTTACCGCGCCCGATAGCGGGCAGTTCTAGAGCGAGGTGGGACAGGGATGGAGACACTGGCGACGTTTCTGGAAGGGCTGGCCGTGCGCTATAGCGACCGCCCGGCCCTGCTGTACAAGCCGGGCGACACGGTCGAGGTCTGGAGTTATGCCCGGCTCTGGGAGCAGACCAACCGCGTGGCGGCCTGGTTGCAGGCCCGCGGCGTCGGCAAGGGCGACCGGGTCGTCCTCTGGGCGCCCAACAGCCCCGGCTGGGTCGCCGCCTACTTTGGCAGCCTGCGCCTGGGCGCGGTGGTCGTGCCGGTGGATGTGCGCAGCAGCCCCGATTTCGTGGCGCGCGCCGTGGGGCAGACCGACCCCAAAGTGGCCCTGCTGTCGAAGACCACGCGCGGCCAGTGGCAGTACCCCGCGCCGACCGCGCTCATGGACGAGATGGAGACGTTGGCCGCGGGCAGCCCGGCACAGGATGGCACCCCCGTCGTGCCCGACGACATCGCCGAGTTGATGTTCACCTCCGGCACCACCGGCAACCCCAAGGGCGTGATCTTGAGCCACGGCAACATCATGTCCAACGTCGCGGCCATCGATCAACTGGTGCCCAGCTACCCGGAATACCGCGTGCTCTCCATCCTCCCACTGAGCCACATGCTGGAGCAGACCATCGGCCTGCTGGTGCCGCTCAAGCGCGGCGCCAGCGTCTATTACCTGGGCAACTTCCAGCCCACCGCCCTGCTGCGTGCCCTCCAGGAGCAGCGCATCACCACCACGCTCCTCGTGCCCCAGGCGCTGGAGTTGATCATGACCTCGATGGAACGCGAGATCGCCAAGCAGGGCAAGACGGCCACCTGGGAGCGCGGGCAGCAGATCGCCCGCTTCCTGCCACTACGCTGGCGCCGCCGGCTGTTCCGCGAGGTCTACAACCGCCTGGGCGGCCACCTGGAGTTCCTCATGTCGGGCGGCGCGCCTCTGGCTCCCGCCCTGATCCGCCAATGGGAACTGCTCGGCATCCCCGTGCTCCAGGGCTACGGCGCCACCGAAGCGTCCCCGGCCATCACTATCGTCCGGTCCACCGACCGCAACCGGGAGTCGGTGGGCAAGGCGTTGCCCGGCGTGCAGGTCCAGATCGCCCCCGACGGCGAGGTGCTGGTGAAAGGCCCGAATGTGACGCGCGGCTACTGGCACAACGAGGACGCCACCCGCGAGGCGTTCACCGCGGACGGCTGGTACAAGACCGGGGACCTGGGCCGCCTCGACTCCCGCGGCTACCTCTACCTTAACGGGCGCAAAAAGGACCTCATCGTGCTCTCCAGCGGGCAGAACGTCTACCCGCAGGACCTCGAGGAGATCTTGCGCGCGATCCCCGGCGTGAAGGACACAGCGGTTGTGGGGCTGCCGTCGGCACAGGGGCCGCAGGTTCACGCCGTGCTGCTGCTCGACCCGCAGGCCCCCGCATCCGACGCGATCATCCGCCAGGCCAACGAGCACCTCGCGCCCCACCAGCGCATCCGCGGTGTCACCGTCTGGCCCGACTCCGACTTCCCGCGCACCCACACGCTAAAGGTAAAAAAGCACGAAGTCCTGGCCGCGCTGCAACAGATGGACGCGGCGCGCGGCGCGAGCCAAGCGGCTGTCCGGTGATGCGGCTTGCCTCAGACTGCTTATCACTCTGAGCAGTCTGTCACAGCAGTTTTGTCACTCTGAGCGCAGCGAAGAGTCTCGGCGCACCCCATCCTGTGTCACTCTGAGCGGAGCGAAGAGTCTCGCCGCCTAGCGAACCAAGACGGAGATTCTTCGCTGCGCTCAGAATGACAAGTCACACGTGAGGACCCAATGGGCGGGCCAATCAGCCGCCCTTCAGGTTGCCCTGGCCGCCGCCGCCCTGGCTGCCGCCGCCCTGGCCGCCGCTGCCGCCCGCCGTGCCCTGGCCGGGCTGCGTGGGCGTCTGCCCGCCCTGGCCGCTCCCGGCCTCCAGCGTATCGGTGCCGCCGGGTTTGTGGCTCTTCTCGTATTCCGGCGTCTGGTCTTGCTTCTCCTCATCCTTATCCGCCATCACAGCCTCCTTGCGCGATGCCCCGGAGTGGCGCCGGGGCAGCTATCTATCCGCTATGCGGCGAAGGGGGCAAGGGGCGTGCCAGCGCCCGCCCTGTCGCCTTGACGGCAGGGCTTACCAATCGGCCAGGGGCGGGCGGGCGGTCCGCCAGGCCCACTCATAATCCTCGGTCCAGTGGCGGAAGGCGTCCTGCGCGCTCAACCCCCAATCGCGGAACCCGGTGACGGACTCGTAGAACCGCCCGGCGCTCTCCTTCGAGGGTTCGCGCAACAGGCTTTCCGCCTGCGCGATCAGGTCCGCGGGCTGCTCCGGCGTGTGCGCGAGTTCGTACATGAACCACTTATGGAACGGATAGAGGATCTTGTTGTGGGCCAGGATCAACCGCCCGCCGAACAGCACCAGCTCCGCGGCGGCATGAGTCAGCAGGTAGCGATTGCCGTGGCGCTCCGCCTCGCCGATGTACCAGTGGTTCACTACCATCTGCGTGTAGAACCCGGTGATCTTGGCCGCCTGCTCGTGTTCGGGGTATACCGGGATGCGCGCCAGCACATCCGCCACTTCGGGCAGGCGCGAGTAGGCCACGAAAGCCCGGACAAACGCCGCGCGGGTCGGCTCGCTGCCCCGCGCCGCCGCCTCGCGCAAAAACCCCAGGCTGAGGATTTTGCCGTCCACATAGCCGTCGGGGTAGTCGCTGAACTCGCGCGTAAAATACAGCGTGTCCCCGGCGGCCTGGCGGCGCGCGTACTCCTCGTCTGTCGCCACCAGCATGATATCCACATCGGAATCGGGCCGCGCCCGCCCCTTCGCCACCGACCCGCCGATCAGCATCGCCGGAAAGCGCGGGTCGGCGCGGAAATGCTCGGTCACGCGCGCAATCGCGCGCTGGTGCTGGGCTTCCATCGCTCGCAAATCCCCTTTGTTGAGGTACTTCCCCTATCACGCCTACCCGTCCGGGAGCATAGCAGACTCTGCCGCACGGCACAACACGCACGCCGCCTTTTCATGGGCGGGGTATTCGCGCGGGCCGGCAGGAGCGGCCTGGCCGTGTTACCCGGCCAGTCGGTCGGTTTTGGCAGCCATGATGAAGTCGTTGCGGTGCAGGCCGCCGATCTTGTGCGTCCACCAGGTGACGGTGACGCGGCCCCACTCGGTCAGGAGAGCCGGGTGGTGGCCCTCGGCCTCAGCCAGCGCGCCCACCCGGTCGGTGAAGGCCAGCGCCGCCGCGAAGTTGGGGAACTTGAACACCCGCTCCAGGCGCGGGATACCGTCGCGCTCCACAACCTGCCAATCGGGGATTTGCGGGCGCAGCGCGGCCATCTCGGCCTCCGTTACCGTGGGTTCGCCTTTCCGGCAGGCCACGCATTGCATGCCGCTCAGATCGTCCATCTCGTCTACCCCCTGCGGGCGCGGCCTGAGGCCGTGGCCCGCCTGCGTACCGTGGCGTTTCAGGCCCAGTATACCACGCGGGCGGGCCGCCGTGGCATCACCCTTCGGGCAACAGCGCGGGCGGCGCCTCTTTAGCGGCAGGCGCGGGCGGGCCGGGGGCATCGTCCGTGCCCGCGGGCGGGCGCAACTGGTGAAAGACCGGGATGAAAAGCGTGCTGAGGCTGAAGATCAGGTACACCACGGCCAGGCCGAGGATGATCGCGCCCGCGCCAAAGGCGTCGAGCAGGTAGCCGGTCGCCAGCACGCCCAGCGGGATCCACATGTTCGCCAGTGTGCCGAAGGCGCCGAAGACGCGCCCGCGCAAGGCGTCCGGCGTGCGCTCGCCCAGCACGGTCAGCGCCAGCGGACCGAGCGGCCCCAGCGCCAGGCCCATGACGGCCAGCGCGGCGGCGGTGATCGGCAGCGGCGGCAGCGTGCTCAGCAGCCACAACGGCAACCCCGTGATCAGCATGCCACCGGTGAGCAGAGCGCGGCGCGGCAGCCGCGGCCCCAGCAAGCCGAACAAGATCGCGCCCGCGAGCGTGCCGCCGCCGAACGCCCCGATCATCAGCCCCAGGTTCAGCGCGCTGCCGGAGGTCACGTTGGCATAGACCGGCAGAATCACGATGAACAGCGGATTCAGCAGCACATTGGTCAGCGCCAGGACGGTAATTAACGCCACGACGAGCCGGTCGGCGCGCAGGAAGCGCAGGCCCTCGCGCAAATCGCTCAGGTAGTGTACGGGGCCGCTGCGTTCGCGCCGCAGCGCAGGCACGGCCAGGCCGACGACGGCGGCGGAGACCAGGAACGACGCGGCGTCGAGGAACAGCACATTACTCTGGCCGATCGCGGCGATCAGCACCCCGGCCAGCGGCGGGCCCAGCAGGTTCGAGAAGCGCCGGATCGACTCGACCGAGGCGTTCGCGCGCCCCAGGTCCATGGCCGCGGCGCGCGCCAGGTCGGGGATCATGCTCTGGCGGGCCGTGCCGCCGGGAATGTCGAACAGGTTGCGCACGAAAACCAGGATCAGCAACTGCCAGAAGGCCAGCCGACCGGTCGCATAGAGCAGCGGGATGGCCGCCACAGCCAGGCCGCTCAGCAGGTCGGCGCCGACGCTGGTGCGCTTGAAACCCAACCGGTCGACGAGCGCGCCGCCGAAGAAGCCGCCCAGAACCAGCGGCAGCAGCGAGAAAAACGCGGTCAGCCCGGTCTTGGCCGCGCTGCCTGTGGTCAGCAGCACGAACCAGGGCACGGCGATGCTGGTCAGCGTGCTGCCGACCAGCGAAACCGCGTTTGCGATGAGCAGGGCAAAGATCGGCAGCCGCTGGGGCACGCCGGTGGGGGATGCGGGAGTCGCCATATCATTCTCCGGGGCGGGGCCTATGGCCCTTCGCGAGCATCCGCTGCGGGCGTGGGCGCAGGGGCCGGGGCCGTCTCCCAGGCATCGCGGTAGACGACGGCGGCACAGTAGAACAAGGCGGCGTCCGGGGCGGCGTCCTCCGTGACCGCCTCGGATAGCGCGTCGGGGGCCTGGGCGTGCGGGTCGCTCCAGAACTCGGCCAGGAAGGCTTGCAGGCGCGCGAAGAAGGCGGCGGCCTGCGCCGGGGACACCCGGCGCCCGCGGGCCACGAAGCGCGGCGGCTGCTCCGGCCAGGCGCCGGCGCTTGCCGCCACCTCCTGCCCCAGCGCCACGAACTCGGCCCCGGTCACACGGGGCCGCAAGTCAGGCGCGAGTTGCAAGTCGAACGTACGCGCCACCGCCCGGTAATACTTCTCGACGTTGCCCCCCTTCACCTGCGTGCCGACCAGCAGAATCAGATCGACCTTGAGCAAGAAACGCAAATGATAGAGCACGTTCGCTTGCGGCGCACCCAGCATATCGGCCAGTTGCTGGTTGGTGGCCGCGCGCTCGGCCAGCGCCACCAGGATGCGGATCCGCAGCGGGTCGGTGAAGGCTTTCAACTGCTGCGGGCTGTCCACCGCCTGCACGGCGCGGGGCGTAAAGGCGGTCATCGGCATCCTCCCGATCAGCGACAGATGGCGGCATCCGGCAACCCGGTCCGGCTTGACATCCAGCATAGCATAATTTATGCGCATTGTAAATATTATGCAGGTGCGAGAGTTTATCTCGATTCACGCTGATGGTCTGTGGCTGATGTGCTATAATAGCCGGGCGGACCGGCGTAACCATCCTCGGCCCGGTTGCAGGGATCGCGCCCCCACTTGGCGCGCGACCCCAGCCACGACCTTAAAGATTTGGAGCAAGACACCTGCTATGAGCCGCCAACCTCCTCCGGATCGCATCGCAGAGATATTGCGCGTTCATCGCGCGACGATGATCCAGATTATCGCCCGGCGTATCCACCAGGAAATTCCCGACTATCAAACCGCGCCGCTACCCATCGTCACCGAGCGCTTCACGGCGATTGTCGATGCGATGATCGCCAGCCTCATCGCGTATGACCCCACCCACCTGACCCAGGTGCTGGAACAAGCCGGACGGCAGCGTATCGTCCAGGGCTACGGCATCCAGGCGCTGCTGACCGCCGCCGATATCGTCGAGCAGACGATGGCCCCGGTGCTCACCCGCGAACTGGCCGACGACCCGGACCTCCAGGCTGGCACGATCCGCCGCCTGACCAGTCTGGTGCGCACCGCGCGCCATATCCTCAGCCGGATCAATCTCGATGAAGTGGTGAAGCAAGTCCCGAAGAAGGGCTAAATTGAGGCATCGCCCGGCCCGCCAACGGGCGGTCTAGCTCTACATAGCCCGCCTGCGCGCCCTGCCTGGGATTGGGCTAGCCCGCGCAGGCGGGCTTCGCAATGGTAGCCGGAGGCTTGAACCGCCGGGCTCCCGGGCTACCGCTGCGCCCAGAGCGCGGCGATCAGCCGCTCGGTGCCGGACTTGAGGTGGCGGCGGAAGGTGCTGAAGGGCACGCCCAGGCGACGCGCCGTGCGGTCCTGGCTGCCCACGGGCATCACGTAGGTATAGTAGAGCGCCTGGTAGAACGGCGCCTCGCGCGGATTCGCGGCCAGCGGCGCCAGCACTTCGAGTACCAGGGCGCGCAGCGCTGCCGCGCGCTCCGTGTCCCCGGCGGTCGGCACCACCCGGCGGTCGATCAATGGGGTGTGCAACAGCGGGTTGGCGGCTAGCGCGATGCGGTCGCCCAGATCACGCAGGGCATCACGCACAGCGGCGGCAAACGCGGCCTGATCGAGCACCACCTCCGCGCCGGGCGGCGTATCCAACGGCGCGGCCAGTTCTTCCGTCACCTCGCGGTCGGCCATGGCGGCCAGCCAGGCCGTGGGCGATCGGGCGCGCCAGTCGTGGGTGAAGACGCCATAGGTGTGGCCGCCCACCGTGAAATCCCCGGCGGGCAGGCGCGTCAGGTCGAAGTGAGCCATTACCGCCTCCCAGGCGGGCGGGTCGGCGAAGACGAAACTGGTGCGCACCAGGCGCGGGGTGGTGATCACGTGGCGCGCCGCGATGACGAAGGCGACACCCTGGACCGGCGACACGGCCTGGTAGCTATCGGCGGCCATCCAGAAGCGCAGCAGAGCGGCCACTTCCTCGCTCTCCAGGGGCGTGGTGGCCTCGATATAGCGCCAGGCGGCGGCCGTGGCCGGGTCGGCGGCAAAGGTCGCTGCGTCGGCGGGCCGCAAAATGAGGTGGAACAGGAAGCCTTCCGGCGGGCCGTCGTCGCGCCGGATGACCGTGACGCCCTCCGGCTGGCGCGTGTACCAGTAGTCTGCCAGCGCCGCGGATTCCTCGCCTTCGTGCCGGGCCACCATCGCCCGCAACTGCGTCCAGTCGGTGGGCCAGGGCGCGGTCGCCCGCAATCCCGGCATCTGGTCCCAGGCGAAGACGGCGCGGATGCGCGGGTTCTTGTGCAGGTAGACGAAATCGTGGTAGTTGTCGTCGTCATCCTGCGGCGAACGCATCCGCAGCACATAATACTCGTGCGCCCGGCGGTGGAACGCGCCGAACGCCTCGGGATCGCGCCATTTCAGGTCGGCTTCGAGCGCCTCGCGGGCTAGGTCATGGGGGAAGATGCCGCGCGGCCCGGCGTAGATGAAGGAGAGGCCGCGCAGCCAGTCGAACTCGGCCAGCGCGTCGTCCACCTCCAGCAGCGCGGCCAGCAGCGGTTCGCTGAGCGTGCGCACGATCGCACATGCGGCCAGGGCGGCGCGCGCCCGCTCGCTGGGCACCTCGCGCACGAAGCGCTCCAGCAACACGCCGACCACGTCGTGCGGGGCCTGCCCGCTGAAGCTGGTGGCCGGCTGCTGCACGAAGATTTCGGCCAGTAGCGAGAGGGCCAGCGGATAGCCGCGGGTGAAGCGCAGGGCCGCCGCGTGCTGGGTTTCCGGCACCTGGCGGCGGGCCAGGTAGGCCAGGGCGTCGGCCTCCGGCAGGTTGTCCAACTCGATGGCCGCCGTCAACTCCTGCCAACCCAGGTCGTGCCGCCAGGCCAGCGCGGGCGGCTCGCGCCCGGCGAAGACGACCAGGATGTTGTCGGGCAAGCCGGGCAGGAACTCGTCGCGCAGCCAGGGGTCGAGTGCGGCCAGCAGTTCGTAGGTGTCGATCAGCACCACCCGGCGGCACGGCGCCGGCTCTAGACTGAACCCCGCCTCGGCCAGCGCCGCGCGGAAGCCCGCCGGGGTTGGCACCACGTTGCGCCCATCCAGCAAGACGACCGAGCACCTGGCTTCCTGCGCCATCCGGCGGAACTCGGCCAGCAGCGTGGACTTGCCGATGCCGCCCGGCCCATGGACATGCAACACCCAGAAGGCCGGCTGGGGCACGCGCAGGGCTTGCGCGAATCGCGCCAGTTCACTCTGCCGCCCCACAAAACTGTCGGAGCGCGCCGGGGCGGTGGACCCTCCCGGCGCGGCCACCCTACTGCTGGCCTGCTTCATCGCGCCCCCCATTGTCCCTATGGCCCGGCCCCCCCAAACCGGGCGCTACACGTATTCGTTGTGCGGGCTATTGTAGCAGAGGGCGCGGGCCGTGTAAAGTGCCTCGACACCGGCGGGCCGCCTGTAGGGGGCGGTTTGAAACGGCCCACGCTACTGCGCTGGCATGCGGCACATTTATCCCCCTGCTCCTACATAGAATTGCCGATCCGCTGTGCCGATACCTGCACGTACAAGGCGCATTCTATACAGCAGCGCAACCCAAAACGCAGCCACATGGCGCGCAGAGACGTGTCCGCAGCACGGGGAGCGCGAAAGTACGAGCATCATCGCCGCGCGAACCACGCGGTGGCTTTTATCAACATCCTTATTCGTCCAAGAAGAGGTGATACCCATGCGCAAACTGAACCGCCTGCAAAAACCCGGCCAGGGGTTGGTCGAATACGCCCTCATTCTCGTCCTCATCGCGATTGTCGTCATCATCATTCTGGCCCTGCTCGGCGGGACCATCAACAACATCTTCTCGACTATCGCCAGTTCGCTCTAGAGCAGGCCAAGTAGACAGCACAGGGAACCCCAGCGGACTGGGGTTCCCTGTTTGGTTTTCGAGGTTAAATGTGCTTGAGTCCGAAGCGCCATAACCCGGCCAGGTGCCGAGAATCTTCGCGATACAGTAAACCGCAAAGAGCCTGCTTCCCTAGCTCAGGATCAAGCGCGAGCGTTGGAAGCTGACCAGCGCTAATCCCAGCAAGACCGCATCCAGTAAGGCAAGAACCGCCATGGCAATGAGCAAAAGCTGGGAGTAGCTCCACGCGGCGAAAAGGGCCGCCGGCAATACGCTTATCGCTAAGAGACCTCCGAATATGAGCACGATCGTGCCAATGATCAAGGTTTGCTGCGCCTGCCGCACTGTGGCTGCGTGTAGCGAGATCAGCACGCCTGCACTTGCTGTCAAGAGACTGACCAGCAGACTCAACGCGACCGCTTCCAGGAACAACTCCAAAGGATGATAGAACACCCAGCTACCCGGCCCATTCCCAGTAGACAGGTTCACCACCACGGGACCGAGCAACAGGCAGACGAGCGCCAATCCCCAGGCATAGGCGACCGTCACGATGACCTTCCCCAGCAGAATCGCCCGATCCGGCATGCGGCTGGCGAGCAAGGTTTCCAGCGTGTGGCGCTCCCGCTCTCCGGCGACGGCATCGCCGATAAAACTGATGTTGTAGATGAAAGGGACCCAGAGTAGTATCAGCAGCACGGGGAGCGAAAGCTCCAGCCACGGCAGCCCGGCGCGCCACGGAAGCGCGACACCCATCGCGCCGATCACGATCAGCGCGCGTATCAATTGCGCCCAGCCCGCCTGGAAAATTAGTTCCTTCGCTTCCTTCCATATCATGGTCCAGAGGTCGCTCATCTGCGCTCTTCCTCCATCAGGGTCAGGAACACCTCTTCCAGGCTGGCCTTGCCACGGCGCACTTCTTCAATCTCGCCGCCTGCTTGCACAATCAAGGTGACCAAAGGGGCAATCTTGTCCTCTCCGCGCAACTCGATGGTTAAATGATCGCCATGTAGTTCGGCCTGCGCCACCTCGGGGCGCGCGCGCAGCAAGGACAAGGTATGGTCATTGAAGCCCTGTCCCACGATCTCGGCGTGTGGACTGCCCTCCCGCATGCGCAATTCATCCGGGCTGCCCACACGCAGCAGTTTTCCCTGACGGATCACGCCCACCTGGGCACAGAGCTTTTCGGCCTCTGCCAGATTATGGGTGTTGAGGAAGACCGTCACCCCTTCCCGCGCCACCAGGCGGGCCAGATCATCACGCAAGGCCGCCGCCGCCACCGGATCAAACCCGGCCGTCGGCTCATCCAGGAAGATCAAGGGCGGATGGTGAAAGAGCGCCCGCGCCACCGCGAGTTTCTGTTTCATCCCCCGGCTCCATCGGCCCACCTGATCTTTGCGCCGGTCCCATAAATCGAGGTGGGTGAGCAGTTCTTTGCTGCGCGCCCGGCGCTCCGCAGCCGGCATATGATAGATGCGCCCATAAAAGTCGAGATTGTCTTCGGCGCTCATGCGCTCATAGACGCCCGCAAATTCGAGCAGCG
>JAICKM010000654.1 GCA_025927935.1 Chloroflexia bacterium
GATCCAGCTGCCGGCACCGTCCGCACCGGCGGTGGCTGCGTGTGGGGCGATGTCGATCATGCAACGCATGCGTATGGGTTGGCGGTACCGTCCGGTATCGTGTCGAGCACGGGCGTGGGCGGATTGACTCTCGGCGGCGGCATCGGCAGTCTCTCGCGCAAGTACGGCCTGACCATTGATAATCTGTTGAGTGTCGACATGGTGCTCGCCGATGGGCGGGTCGTGACGGCGAGCGTGGACGAGAACGCCGATCTGTTCTGGGCCGTGCGCGGCGGCGGCGGCAACTTCGGCGTGGTGACGTCGTTCCTCTTCAAAGCCAATCCCGTGCACACCGTGTATGGTGGGCCGATCCTCTGGCCCATGGAGCAGGCCGCCGAGCTACTCCGTGTCTGGCAGGACTTCATCCTCACCGCACCTGACGACATCAACGGCTGGTACGGGGTAGTCACGGTGCCGCCGGCTGCGCCGTTTCCCGAGCAATATCACCTCCAACAGATGTGCGTCGTCGGGTGCTGCTTCACCGGTGCGCTCGAAGACGGCCCGGCTGCCTTCGCGCCGCTGCGCGAGTTCAGCCCGCCAGCGATCGACTTCGCCGGCCCCATCCCGTACCCGGCCTTGCAGAGCATGTTCGATGCGGTGTATCCGCCCGGCTTGCAGTGGTACTGGCGGGCGGATTTCTTCAAGCACTACTCCGGCGATGCGATTGCCTTACACACCCAATATGGGGCGCAGTTGCCCACGATGCATTCGACGATGCACATCTATCCGATCAACGGCACGGCGGGCCGGGTCGGCAAAGACACTACCGCCTGGTCGTATCGCGATGCCAACTTTGCGCAAGTCATTGTCGGCGTCGATCCCGACCCGGCGAACAACGCGCGCACGATCGCCTGGGCGAAGAACTATGCGGCGGCGCTGCATCCCTACTCGGCTGGGGGGGCCTATGTCAACATGATGATGGACGAGGGCGAGGAACGCGTGAAAGCCTCGTATCGGGACAACTATGCGCGCCTCGCCCAGATCAAAGCCAAATTCGATCCGGATAACTTCTTCCACGTCAATCAAAACATCAAGCCGGCCCCGTAAGGGTAGCCGAATCCACCGAAGCGACATCACGATACGTTTCCCTGTTGGGAGTGAGCACTCAACAGGGAAACGTCTGTGCAGAAGGCAGCCGGAAAGACGCCAAAGACGACGATCATCCGCCCTCCCCCGCGCCGCCCGCCGCGCCGGTCTGCACGGGTTCCGGCGGCGCGGCGGGGTCCGCGAGGGGGAGTTCGATCCAGAACGTGCTGCCCTCGTCCACCACGCTGTCCACGCCGATGGCCCCGCCCATTGCCTCCACCAGGCGCTTGCAGAGGGCCAGGCCCAGGCCCGTGCCTTCCACCCCGCTGTGTTCCGCGCCCAGGCGGTCGAACGGCGTGAACAGCCGGTCCAGTTTGTCGGCGGGGATGCCGACCCCGGTATCGGCGATGCAGATGCGCACGCGGTCCTCCGGCACGGCGGCACAGGAGACCGTGACGCTGCCCCCAGCCAGGTTGTACTTGACGGCGTTGGAGAGCAGGTTGAGCAGCACCTGCTTGAGGCGCTGCGGATCGGCCTGCACATACACATCCCGATCCTGCGGCAAGCCGTCCACCAGTTGTACATGGCGCTGCCCGGCGAGCGGCACGATCATGTAGCGCACCACTTCGAGCGCCGCGCGCACGGCCACCGGCTCCAGGGCGATAGTCAGCCGGTCCACCTCCAGGCGGGTAATATCGAGCACCTCGTCGATCAACTCCAGCAGGTGCCGCCCGGCGGTGGTAATTGATTCGACGTATTTGTGCTGCTTGGGCGCCAGTTCGGTCTTGCCCAGTAGCGCGGCGTAGCCGAGCACGGCGGTCAGCGGCGTGCGTAGCTCGTGGCTGACCCCCGACAGGAACTCGCTCTTGGCCTGCATCTCGCGCCCGATGGCCTCCATCGCCAGGCGCAGCGTCTCCTCGGCCTGCTGCCACTGCAACACCTCGCGGCGCAGCGCGGCCTCGGCGGTCGCCAGTTCGGTGATGTTCTCGTGCAGCGCGGTAATGGCGCGGTTGCGCGCGTCCAGCTCCTGGTTGAGCCGTTGCGTCTCGATCAGTTGGCGCTCGATTTCCTGCGTCTTGCGGAACAACTCGACAAAGACCTGCACCTTGGAGCGCAGCACCTCCGGCACGAAGGGCTTGAACAGATAATCGACCGCGCCCAGCGCATAGCCCTGGAACACGTGCGTGTCGCTGGTATTGAACGCGGTCAGGAAAATGATCGGCGTGCTGCGCGATTTGGTGCGAGCGCGGATCAGCGTGGCGACCTCGAAGCCGTCCATGTCCGGCATCTGCACGTCGAGCAGGATCACGGCAAAGTCGTGCTGCAAGACCGCCTTCAGCGCCTCCCGGCCCGACCCGGCACGCAGCAGGTTGGCCCCGGCCCCGGCCAGGATCGCTTCCAGCGCGACTAGATTTTCGGGATGATCATCCACCATGAGGATGTTAACATCAGAATCGGATTGCATGAGCATCCTCTCAGCGCCCGTAGGCCAGCCCGGCCAGATACCCGGCAATAGCGGATAGCGGGAGCACGTGGTCCACTGCGCCCGCGCGGATGACGGCGGCGGGCATGGTCACGCCCTCCGCCGTGGCGGGTTCCTGGGCCAGCACCAGGCCGCCGCGCGCCTTGATCGTGGCGGCGCCGCGGGTGCCGTCCGCGTTCGCCCCGGTGAGAACGACGCCGACCACGCCCGCCCCAAAGGCGAGCGCCGCCGACTCGAACAACACGTCGATAGACGGGCGAGAATGGCCCACCGGCGCGTCGGTGGACAAGGCCAGGCTCCCGGCATCCACCAGCAGATGATAATCGGCGGGCGCCACATAGACATGGCCCGGCAGCAGTTCCATCTTATCCTCCGCCGTGACCACCGGCAGCGTGCTGAACTCGCGCAACTGCGCCCGGCGCACGCTGTCGTGGCCGGGGCCGCAATGCTGCACCACGACCACCGGCGCGGCGAAAGCGGCGGGCAAGCCCTCCAGCACGGTTTGCAGCGCCCGCATCCCGCCCAGCGATGCGCCCACGACGACCAGGGCGTAGGCCATCAGCGCACCTTTCGGTAGAGCTTTTCCCGCCCGGCCAGCGGTTCATACGCTGCCGCATGGGGCGTGCCGTCGATTGATTCCTGGCTGCCCAGGCCCAGCACGCCCAGGCGAATCAGGCTGTCGTAGAGCAAGCCGTGGACGCGCTGTTGCAAGGGGCGCGTAAAGTAGATGGTCACGTTGCGGCACCAGATGACATGGAACTGCTGGAAGGCGCCGTCCGTGACCAGGTTGTGCTGGGCAAAGACGATGTTGTCGCGCAGGCTCGCGCGAAAAATCGCGCTGCCGTAGCCCGCGGTATAGTAGTCGGAAAAGGCGCGCGTGCCGCCCGCTTCCAGATAGTTGTTGGTCCAGTCTTTCAGGAACTCCAGCGGGAAGATCCCGGCGCGGGCCTTGCGCAAGACCGCGTCGTTGACATCGGTGGCATAGAGCCGGCAGCGCCCGGCCAGCCCCTCTTCTTCCAGCAGGATCGCCATCGAGTAGACTTCTTCGCCGCTCGAACACCCGGCGTGCCAGATGTCGATGGACGGGTAGGTGCGCAGCAACGGCACCACCCGCCGCCGGAAAGCCAGGTAGAAGCTCGGATCGCGGAACATGGCGCTGACGTTGACCGACAGCGCCATCAACAGGCGCTCCATGCACGCGGCATCGTGCAGCACCCGTTCCTGCAAGCCCGACACCGTCTGTAGCCCCTCGGCCTGCACGGCGCCCCAGATGCGCCGCCGCAGCGAGGCCGGGGCGTACTCGCGATAGTCGTAGCCGTAGTGCCGGTAGATGCCCTCCAGCAGCAACCCGATTTCGAGGCTCTCCAGATCTTCCGGCGCGCGGGTGGTCGTCATGGCCGGCCTAACGGTACAGCCAGACGCGCAGCAGCGACAGCAACTGCGCGGGATCGACCGGCTTGGGCACGTAGTCCGACGCGCCCGCCTCGATGCAGCGTTCGCGGTCGCCCTTCATCGCCTTCGCCGTCAGCGCGATGATGGGCA
>JAICKM010000894.1 GCA_025927935.1 Chloroflexia bacterium
AGATCTGGTCCCTGGTGGACGACCTCATCGCGGCCCACGGCGACTGGCTGCCGCAGTACACCTGAACCTGTGTAAATTCACCGCGAAGAAACGAAGGACGCGAAGATTGTTTGTAAAAATATCGTTCTTCGCGTTCTTCGCGTCTTCGCGGTGAATTATCGGTGTATGTCTAGGGTTCCCGCAAGGTGGCTAACTGGCGCCCGCGTAGCTCGATGCCCGGCGCGTAGTCGTGGTCCAGCGCCCAGAGCAGGCGCAGGGTCGTGTACCAGGCGTAGAGCAGCCGCACGCGCGCCAGAATGGGCGCAGGATCGCCGGTGTGGTAGTGCGGCAGCAGGCGCCCCACAAATGCCTCGCCGTAGTTGGCGTAGACGTACATCACGTCGAGCAGCGGGTCGGTGATCAGCACGTCGGTGTAGTCGATCACACCGGTGATCTGCCCGGTGGCCGGGTCGCTGAGGACATGCTCCGCCGACAGGTCGCCGTGGACGAGCGCCGGAGGCAGGCTGCCCCCGGCCTGTGGGGCGCGCAGTTGATCGACCACCTGAACGCAGTAGACGCGGGTGGCGGAGTCGACCTGGGGATACTGGCCCAGTTGCGCCAGGGCTTGTGCGTATTGCTCTGCCGCCGTGCCCTCGCTGATGCCGGACTCGGTGCGGCTGAACGGGTATTCGCTGTCCAGGACGCCCGCCTGCCGGGCCTGCTCGGGGGGGAAGCCGTGCAGTTGTTTGAGGAAGCCACCGAGGTCGCGGGCACAGCGCTCCTGCGCCGCATCGTCCAGCGCCGCCAGGCGGGCCGGGGCCAGCGCTTCGCCGGAGATCTTGCGATAGCCGACAAAGGCGAGACGGCTGCGCCCGATGAAGCCGGAATACTCGATGCGCGGGATGGGCAGGGGTAATGTGGGGGCCAACTGCGGCAGCAAGGCGGTTTCGCACTGCAAGCTGCGCGTGGCCTCGTTGTTGTGGGCCAGGCGAAACATCCATTCGCCGTTGACGGTGTAGGCGCGGCAAAAATCGCCCTCGCCCTCGAAGACGATGCTGTTCACATGCAAGTCGGGCACGGCCTCTCCAATAAAGCGGCCCGCGGTTTCTGCATCCATAGGTCTCCTTTGTTGCGAAAGGCAGGCGCCCGGCGCTGCTACAGGGGCGCGGCCTCCACTTCTTCTTCCGGCGCCAGTTCGGACGGTGCGCCCGGCTCCGGGCCGAGGTCGCCGTGCCAGAGGCGCTGCATTTCGGCGCAGGTGGCCAGCAGCGTGTCCAGCGTGCCCGCGGCCTCAACGCGGCCATCTTTGAGTAGGATGATCTGATCGGCGCGGCGCAACGCGGCGCGGCGATGGGATACCGCCAGGCAGGTCGCATCGGGGCGGGCGGCCAGCCGTTCCCACAGCAGGCGCTCGGTGTCCACGTCGAGGGCGCTGGACAGGTCGTCGACCACCAGCAATTCGGGTGCGCGGACGAACATGCGCGCCGCGGCTGTGCGCTGGATCTGCCCGCCCGACAGCTTCACGCCGCGCGGCCCCACGCGGGTGTCCAGCCCGGCCTCCAGCGCCGCGATGTCGGGGTCCATGACCGCCGCCGCAATTGCCGCAGGCAGATCGACGGCGTCTTCGGGCAGACCGAGCAGGATGTTGTCGCGCAACGTGTCGCTGAACAGGCGCGGCACCTGGGCGGTATAGGCGCTGCGCGGCGGCACGAAGAACGTCGACGGGTCGGTCACGGGTGCGCCGTTCCAGCGGATGGCGCCCGCGTCGCGCGGCAGCAGGCCGAGCAGCACACGCAGCAGCGTCGTCTTGCCCGCGCCGATGCGCCCCGTGACCACCGTAAACGACCCGCGCTCCAGGTACAGGTCAATGCCGGTGATGCCGCGATCCGTGCCGGGGTAGTGGTAGGTCAGGCCCTTGATGTCCAGGCAATGCAGCGTATCGGCGGGCGTGCGCTCCGGCACCGGCAACGTGGGATAGGGGCCGCTAAGGTAGGTCGGGGCGTGCTCGACCAGCGATTGGGGCGGGGCGTCCAGCAGTAGCGCGGTCAGCCGGTCCAGCGAGACGCCCATCTGCCGGTACTGAGTCAGGAAGTTGCCGAACATGCTGGTCACGTTAGTCAGCCAGCCGAGATATGAGATGAACAGGGCGAAGTCGCCGACCGAGAAGCTGCCGGTGCGCATGGACTGGGCGGCCAGCAGCAGCAAGATGCCGGTGCCCAGGTTGGCCGCGTTGGTCGAAATCGACTGGATTATCTGGGTCAGCAGCAAGTCGTTGAGCGTGGCCTTGCGGCGGGCCTCGTTCAGTGTGGCGAAGTAGTCCACCACCCCGGCCTCGGCGTGCGCCGTCTTGACCGCCTGCACCGCGCCGAAGACCTCGCCCAGCAGCCCCGTGACCTCGCCGATGGACTCCTGGTTGGCCCGCCGGTAGCGCTGGATGCGTTTGCTGGCCCGGTTGACCACGGTGATCACCGCGACGAGCGGCACGACGACGGTGAGCGTGATGACCGGGTTAATCTGGATCAGCACCACCAGGGCGAAGGCCGTGACCGCCGCCTGGCCCACCGGATCCAGCGTCCAGCTCAGAAAGCGGCTGATCACCTGCACGTCGTCGCGGAAGCGGCTGATGGCCTCGCCCGCCGACGCGGGCAGGGCGCGCGCCCCCGGATGGCGCAGGATGCGCGCGAAGAGGTTGCGCCGCAGCAAGGCCGCCG